>SKIM01000214.1 GCA_007116445.1 Natronohydrobacter sp. | reverse complement strand
GAGTGTCAGGAAAAGCCGGGTCATCTGAGCCTCATGCCTTCAGGGTTGAATGTAATCTCGATATCACGCCAAGCGTCGTATTTCTCGGGCGGCAGGCCGTAGCCATCGCCCTCGCAGCGGATAATTGCCCGGCGCGCGGCCTCGAATGCCTGCTGCACGGCGGTTTCCGATCCGCCCGACGCGCTGACCATGCGGATCGAGCCTTGCTCATGGCGTGCCGAGGGCGTCATGGAAAACGCGACCGTCACCGTCACCTGCTGTGCATCGGTCGACAGCACGCCCACATTCCAGCACGCCTGAATCGCCAGTCTCAGCGCATCCGCCTCGGAGGCGCTGAGTGCCGCACCCGCGCTGGGTCCAGGCGTACCACCGCCACCAGTCAACTGCTCCGACAGCGCTGCGGCCAGTGCTTCGGCAATCGCGTCACTGGGCGGCTCTGCCGGTGCCGGCGCGGGCGCTGGCGTCGGCGGTGTAGGTGCCGTGGGCGGTGTGGGCGGCGTTGGCGGAGTGGGCGCCGTCTGGGTCGGCGGCGTAGGCGGGGTCGGCGCAGTGGCCGTCTGGGTCGGGGGCTCCGGGGCCTGTGCGGGGCGGTCCGGGCGCGTGCGCGGGCGCTGGCTGAGATTGGGGGCCATGGCCGCGCGCTCCAGCGAGCCGTCATCGGTTTCGGTGGCTTCGGTCACGATTTCGGTCGTGGCCTCGGGTGGGGCGGTCTCGGCCTGATCGCGCTCGGGCAGCGGTGTTTCTGCCTCGGGCTGCGCCTGCGCGGCGGGTTGCGCGGCAATATCGATCTGCGCAGTTTCCGGCGGGGCTTCGGTGGGGGTGGGCGCGACGCGCTCGACCGGGCGCGGACGCGGACGCGCGCTGACACCCGGCGCGGGGAGTGGCGAGAAAACGACGCCGGAAGATTGCTCTGCCGGTGCGGGCGTAGGTGCGGGCGCCGCTTCGGACACAGGCGGCGGCGGGGCCACAGGATCGGGCGCGCGGATCTCCGGCTCGGGTGCTGGAGGTGGCGCGGGTGTTACAGGCGTGGGTGCAGGCGTAGGCTCCGGTGCAGGCGCTGGCTCCGGGGCAGGCGTAGGCTCCGGGGCCGGTGGGGCAGGATCGGGGCGCGGCCCGCTGAGCGCGGCAAATTCTTCGGCCGAGATGATCGATACATCCGACACCGGAATAGTCAGCGACGCATTGCGCGGCTGGAAAATCGTGCCCAGCATGATCCATGCAATCAGGCCAAGATGCGCAACACCCGAGACCCTTTGCCCCGTGTCCATACGCTCCCAGATGCCCATCATCCTGGCCATGCTCTGTGCCTTAGCCCTTCAAGCCGCTCAGTTGCCAGTGCCGTCGAAACGCGGCCCACCCTGCTCGGTCACCAAACCGATATTGTTGAACCCGCCAGTGTTCAGCGCCCCCATGATCTGCACGACACGCTCATAGGCAATAGACCCGTCGGCACGTAAAAACACCTTGTTGTCGCGCCGCTCTTCGGCAATCGCGCGCAGCTGTGGGATCAACGCATCCGGCTCCACTTCGGACGACATGATCAAAACCCGTCCATCTGCCAGCAATGTGATTGCTAGCGGCTCTTCCTGCTCGACTGGCAACGCCCCCGCAGAGGTGCGCGGCAACTCGACCGGTACGCCAACAGTCAGCATCGGCGCTGCGACCATGAAGATGATCAACAGCACGAGCATGACATCAACGAGCGGCGTGACATTGAGTTCCGACATCTTGCCCGCGCCACCGCGCCGCCTGCGCCGTCCGGTGCCTCCGCCTTTCTTTATGAATTGCGAACTCATCGTCAGGCGGCGTCCAGCTGGCGCGACAGGATGGTGTTGAACTCATCCGCAAAGGCTTCATAGCCCGAGATCAGCTCTTCGCTGTCATCGGTGAGCTTGTTGTAGAAGATCGTCGCCGGGATCGCCGCCAGTAGCCCCAGCCCGGTGGCCAGCAGCGCCTCCGCGATGCCGGGGGCCACGACGGCGAGGTTGCTCGATTCCGCCAGCGCGATTTCCTCGAACGCGGTCTTGATCCCCCAGACGGTCCCGAACAGCCCCAGGAAGGGCGAGGCCGAACCCACCGAGGCCAGATAGGTCAGCCCCCCGGTCAGCCCGCGCGCTTCCTTGTTGATCGCGACATCCATCGACCGGTCGATCCGCGCCACGGCACCGGGGATCAGCCGCCCGTCAGAGCGATGCGAGCGCCGCCATTCGGTCATGCCAGCAGCAAAGACCCGCTGTGGCGAAGTCTCGGGGGCAGGGCCGATATGGTCGTAAAGCTCGTCAAGCGGCTCGCCCGACCAGAACGCGGCTTCGAACTCTTCGGCGTCCGCGCGCGCGCGGCGATAGAGGATGTGTTTCTGGATGATGATCGCCCAGGACCAGAAAGACGCAATGATCAGGCCGACCATGACGGCCTGCACCACGAAAGATGCCCGCAGGAACAACCCTACCAGCGAGAAATCGACGTCATGTGCGGACGCCAGTGTTGTCGGATCCATATCTCTGCCCACTCAAATACGCCGCTCTGAAGGCGGCTTTGCGGCAGAGCATACACCAAGGCAAGCGGCTTACCAACACAAGCGCGTTATACGTTGCCTTTATGCGCCAATTTTTTCGACCAAAGCCCGCGGCAAGGGCTGTGGGCGGCCCGTCTCGGCCAGACAGACCAGCGTCACCTCGGCCTCAAACAGCGTCTTGCCCGCGCGGGTGACGCTCTGCGCCAGCACCAGCCGGGCGCTGCGGTGGCTGAGATAGCGCGTGGCGACCTCCAGCAGATCATCGAACCGCGCGGGCGCAAGATAATCCGCCACCACCCGGCGCACCGCAAACACCCCCTCCCCCGCCGCCTGCATAGCGCGCTGGTCGAGGCCGAGCGCGCGCACCCATTCCGACCGGCCTCGTTCGATGAATTTCAGGTAATTGGCGTAATAGACGATACCTGCGAGGTCCGTGTCCTCGTAATAGACGCGGATTTGGTGGGTGTGGGTCATCTACGAAAATCTTGACAGATTATGACTTCTCAAGCCGGGGAAGCTCCATGTTCAGGCGCTGTTGCAGATAATCAATGTCTTGGGTCGCGCTTTTGGCTTTGTAGCCATCAGAAACAAGGTGCTTGATGTACATCTTTTTGTAAATGAACATGAATACCAATCCTGATAGCCCCGCCGTCAACAAAGCACAGATCAACAGAATCACGAACCCCAACCAGTGTGCGCGAAAAAGCGGTGGCAAGGCGTTAAAGAATAGGACGGTCCAAGAGAACCCGACGGGGGCTTCCCGGATTTTCCCAGTCCGCGGGTTCTCAAAGAAAATTTTGCATAAGCCAATACACTGTTCCCTAATGCTAAAGATGACAGTGCTCAGAGCACTATCCTCACATCGTAAATAAATCAATGCGCTCCGCTAGAAATGCGAGCGCTCAGGCGTAGCGCGTGGCTCGGGTCGGTTGCCACCGCAGGCAGCACCGGGTCATAGGCCGCGCGGATCAGCGCGCCGATCTCGGGGCGCAGGATGACGCCGTCCTCGACCACCGCCAGGGCAGAGCGGTCGGTGAAGGCCGTGTCGGACCACAGCAGGATCACCTGCACCGCCTGGCTCAGCGCGAGGGTTTCGGCCGAGACCGCCTGCAGCGCTGCGTCCATGCGAATGAAGACGAAGGCCGCCTTGATCGCGTTGCCCTCATCGAAGCGGAAGACGCGATATTGGTTGGCATCTGCCGTTTGCAGACGCGCAACCAGCGGGGCGAGCCCTTCGACCAGACGATCCAGCCCCGGCACTTCGAGCAATTCCTGCCAGTCGCGGAAGAAAAACACCATAAGGTTGACGCCAAGCTCCGGGTCAGTCTCGGCCATCTTGTGCCCGGCCAGCGCCACAACAGCTTCAATCGCGCCCTTCAGCGTGGCCAGCGTCGCATCCTCAACGCCGAAGACCACGGGCACGATGGGCCGGCCCCAACGCGCGCAAAGGAACTGGCCGTCCGCGCGGGTGAAAAGCGTCTCGATCTCGCGGGCATCCATATGGGCATCCTTTCTGCCCCTGCTTACGCGCCCCCGCCCCCACCTTCAAGCGCGCGCGCAGGGGGGGGGCCGCCTGTCAGCCAGCGGCTTTCAGCTCCAGCCGCCGCGCATGCAGGACCGGTTCCGTATAGCCCGAGGGCTGCGCGCGCCCTTTCAGCACCAGATCGCAAGCGGCCTGAAATGCGACGCTGTCAAAGCCCGGCGCCATGGGCCGGTAGGCAGGATCCCCTGCGTTCTGGCGGTCCACGACTTCGGCCATGCGCCGCAGCGCATCCATGACTTCGGCCTCGGTCACCACGCCATG
>SKIM01000093.1 GCA_007116445.1 Natronohydrobacter sp. | reverse complement strand
GAGAAGATCGAACTGGGCAAGATGCTGTTTTTCGAGCCACGGATTTCGTCCTCTGGTGTGATTTCCTGCGCCACCTGTCACAATCCGGCACTGGGCTGGTCCGATCGGATCCCGCGCGCCGTGGGTCATGGTGGTCAGGTCGGTGAACGCAACACGCCAACTGTGCTGAACTCGGGTTTCCTCGGGTCGCAATTCTGGGATGGGCGCGAGCCGGATCTGGAAGGGCAGGCGCTGGGGCCCATCGAGGCCGATATCGAGATGAACATGACTCTGGCCGAAGCCATCGAGCGGCTGAAGGAGTTCGAGATCTATCACGAGCACTTTTCTGCGGCCTTTCCGGACGATCCTGATCCAATCAATCAGGGAAATGTGGCTCTGGCAATCGCGACTTTCGAGCGCACGCTGAACACGCCCAACTCGCCGCTGGACCGGTTCCTTGCTGGTGATGTGCAGGCAATGACCGCGCAGCAGGTCGATGGGATGAAACTGTTTGTCGATGCGGGCTGTGTGGCTTGTCATAATGGGCCTGCCCTGACGGACAGCAATTTCCATCGCTTCGAACTGCCGGGCTCGACAGATGAGGGGCGCTTCCTCGTAACGGGCGACGAACAAGATATGTTCGCCTTCCGCACGCCGACACTTCGGAATGTTGCGGTGACCTATCCGTATTTCAACAACGGTTCGGTCGAGACACTGCATGAAGCCATCCAGCTGATGGGCCAGCAGATGCTGGGTCAGGATTTCAGCGAGGATGAACTTGGCGCGCTGGTGGCGTTCATGGATGCGCTCACAGGTGAGATGCCGCATATCGAAATTCCGGCACTGCCGTAAATCCCGGCCGACTCGCACGGAGCACCGTCTGCCGCAGGGCAGGCGGTGCTTCGTCTTGAGGATACCTCTTCACATCCGTCGTATCAGACCAAAGTTATCTTGCGAAAGCCGCCCGAAACTTTAAGTATGCAAGGATACGAAGGTGAGATTCGGTCACCATGTCATGACCGGATACCTCAGGGAAAGGGAGACAGTCATGTCTAAACTCAAGACACTCGCAGTCGCAGCATTCTGCGTGGCACCATTTGCGGCTTTTGCCGAACCGACCGGTGATGCGGCCGAAGGTGAAGCCAATTTTCGTCAATGCGCTTCCTGCCATGGTGTCGTGGACCCTGACGGGACTGTGATCCACCGGCTTGCGCCGACGGGCCCAAACCTTTGGGGCGTGGCTGGTCGTCAGGCCGGAGCCTATGAAGGCTATGCGCGGTTCTCGGCTGCCATTGTTGCAGCGGGCGAAGCGGGGACAGTCTGGAACGAAGAGTCCTTCGTTGCTTTTGTCAACGACCCCAGCGGGTATCTGCGTGAAGTGACTGGCGACGCGCGGGCGCGTTCCAACATGAATCATCGCCTGCGGGGCTCGGCTGAAGACCTCTTCGCCTATCTCGCGCAATTCCAGTGATCTGATCCAGACGATCAGACGGCAGATTTATCAAAGCGCCCCATAAAATTGGGGCGCTTTTCGTTTCGATTAACCCTTTCGTAAGCGCTTGGGCGGATAGATGGCAAGGCTGACTCGCAATTCCTGTCATGAACCTTGGAGCCTCTGAAAAATGAATGCCACGATAAAAGCTGCCGCCATCACACTGCTTGTTGCAACCCCATTGCAAGCACAGAATTTTGGTGATGGTCAGATGGGCCTTGGTGTGGGGGTGAGTACGCTTGGTGTGACTGGCGACCTCTCGTATCAGTTGGATCCGACCCTGACCGTGCGGATGCTTGCAGGCGCGGCCAGCATCTCCAGAAGCGGCACGCTGGATGAGGACAACACGACCGCGGACTATCGCGCGACCTTGCGCATCGGGGGGATCGGTCCGGTCGTCGATTATCATCCTTTTGAAAATGGCTGGCGCCTGTCGGGTGGGGCGCTGCTTTCGAACTATCGCGTCACGGCACGTTTTACGGGCGATATCGAAATTGGCGATGACAACCCAACAACATATGAAGATGCGGATGTCAGAGCGCGGCTGAGAACCAAAAATAGTGTGATGCCAAAGCTGGCCTTGGGATATAGTGGAAGCAATCTCTTTGGCTCGCCGCTGGGCCTGTCTTTCGATGCGGGTGTGCTCTACACCGGCGGGATCAGAACGCGCATTACGGATCGCAGTGATGTCGCGCTCCCGGAAGAAGACCTGAACACACTGCGCCGCGATATTGACGATGCGATCGGCAATGTGCGCTTTCTGCCCTATGTCAGCGCGGGGCTGCGGATGAATTTCTGAGTCTGCAGGGGCGGGGAAACCCGCCCCATTGCAGTTTTCCGTCAGCTGTTGCCGCCGCGCAGAATAGTGCCCGCCAGATAGAGCGAGCCGCAGATAACCACCTGTGCGCCGGGGTCTTGCGCCGCGATAGCGTCAAGTGCGGCTTCGACATTGTCTGCCGTGGTTGCGCGGATACCAGAAGCCTTGGCGGCTTGGGCCGTGGCCTCCGCGCTCAGGGTGGCATTCTCGCCAGGGATGGACACTGCATAAAGATGATGCGCCACCGCATGCAGCGGGGCCATGAACCCGGCGACATCCTTGGTGTTGAGCATGCCGCAGATCAACCAGATCCGCCCGACGCCCATCGCCGCCAAGGTTGCAGCGATCGCCTGGCCAGCGGCAGGGTTGTGACCCCCATCAAGCCAGATCCGCCCCTGTGGCAGGCGCTTGGCCAAGGGACCGTGGCGCAGCGGCTGCATCCGCGCAGGCCATTCAGCGCGGCTTACCGCCGCCTCCGCCCCGTCCAGACGCCCAAGCGCACGCAGTCCCGCCAGCGCCATCCCGGCATTCTCGACCTGGTGCGGCCCGGCCAGATTTGGCAGCGGCAGGTCCAGCAAGCCTTTGTCGTCTTGATAAACCAAACGTCCATTCTCGATGCCAACATGCCAGTGCTGACCGTGCACCAATAAAGGCGCTCCGACTTGCGCGGCGCGGGCCTCGATCACATCAAGCGCGGCGTCTTGCTGCCGCCCGACGATGCAAGTTACGCTGCGTTTCAGGATCCCGGCCTTCTCGCCCGCGATCTCCGGCAGCGTCTCGCCCAAGAACTGCTGATGGTCGAGGCTGACCGGCGTGATCACGCAAAGCGCGGGCTTTTCGATCACATTGGTGGCGTCCAGCCGCCCCCCGAGCCCGACCTCGAGCAGGGTGAAATCAGCAGGGCTGCGCGCAAAGGCCAGAAGCGCCGCGCAGGTCGTGATCTCGAAATAAGTGATCGCCGCGGTGCCATTGGCGGCCAGACATTCGTCGAGCAGATCGGTCAGCGCTTCCTCGGAAATCAGCGTTCCCGCCAGTCTAATCCGTTCGTGAAATCGCGCGAGATGCGGCGAGGTATAGGCATGCACTCTTGCGCCCGTAGCCTCCAGCCCTGCACGCAACATGGCTTGCGTCGACCCCTTGCCGTTCGTCCCCGCGATATGGATGACAGGCGGCAAGGCGCGTTCGGGATGATCGAGCGCCGCAAGCAATCGCCAGACACGATCCAGCGTCAGGTCGATGATCTTTGGGTGAAACTCCATCATCCGCGCCAGCAGCGCGTCCGAGTTTTGCCCTGTCATGCGCTGGCACTTCCATTACGAGGCGCGGGCGCAGGCACTGGCTCTGGACGCGGCAGATCACCATGCACCACTGGCCCTTGCTGCGTCAGCATGCGCAAGATCGTTGCGATTTCCGCGCGCAGATGCTTGCGCGCAGTGACCCGGTCCAGCATCCCGTGTTCGAGCAGATATTCGGCCCGCTGGAACCCTTCGGGCAGTTTTTCGCGGATGGTCTGTTCGATCACGCGCGGCCCGGCAAAACAGATCAGCGCGCCGGGCTCGGCAATCTGCACATCGCCGAGCATCGCATAGCTGGCAGTGACACCACCCGTGGTCGGATGGGTCAGAACGACGACATAGGGCAGTCCCGCCTCGCGCAGCATTTCGATCGCCACTGTGCTGCGCGGCATCTGCATCAGCGACAGAATGCCCTCCTGCATCCGCGCGCCCCCGGCTGCGGAAAACAGCACCAGCGGCAGCTTGCGCTTCACCGCATGTTCGCAGGCGGCGATGATTGCATTGCCGACATACATACCCATTGAGCCAGCCATGAACTCGAAATCCTGCGCGACCGCGACGATGCGGGTGCGCATGATCTCGCCTTGGGCGACGAGCATCGCTTCGCGTTCGCCGGTCTGTTTCTGCGCAGCGCGCATCCGGTCAGGATATTTCTTCTGGTCGCGGAAATGAAGCGGGTCGGCGATCGGCTGGGGCACAGCGATTTCCTGATAAACGCCACCATCGAAGAAGGAATGAAACCGCTCGCGCGGCGAGATGTTCATATGGTGCCCGCAAGAGGTGCAGACGCGCTGGTTCTCGGTCAATTCCCGATGAAACAGCATGGTGCCGCATTCAGGGCATTTTTCCCAAAGATTCTCGGGCATCTCGCGGCGTGAAAACAGCGAGTTGATCGTGGGGCGGACGTAATTCGTGATCCAGTTCATCGGGTCATCCAGCAACAGGTTGCGAGGCAGATAAGCCGCGCGGGTGAAAATTGCAATCAGCGCTTGCGCAAGGCGTAGCGGCAGGCGGCCCAGACCAGGATCATGCCGAAGATATCGATGATCAGCATGGGCAGGATCTGGTCTGTGTCTCGAACTGAGAAGGGCAGGCTATAGAGCGCCAGGCCATCAAGCGCCTCGCCTGTGGTGAAAAGCAGGATCGCGAAAAGATTATTCGCGAAATGCAGCCCCCAGGCCAGGCCCAGAGATCCTGAACGCGCGGTCAGATCAGCCATGATCAGCCCGAAAAAGCCGGTCACAAAGACGATCAGCCACGCCGAATCGCCCATCTCGGACGGGGCATAATGTACGAGCCCGAAGACCACCGAGGGCAGCACCATCCACACCCAGCGCGAGGCAAACCGGGCTGCGAGTTGTTGCTGCATGTAGCCGCGAAATACCAGCTCTTCTGCGCCGGTCTGGATCAGCAAGCCGATCAGGGCCAGCGGCAGGAAGATCAGCCAGACGGACAGGTCGATATTCGGGGTCAGATCAAGGGTCTGGAAGAACCACAGGATACCGGGCAGCGCGAAAACGGCCAAAACTGCAAAGCCAAGTGCAAAATCGCGCAGCACAAGATGCTTTGGGCCGAAAAGCGTCGCAATGGAGCGCTTGTGCAGCCAACGGGTCGCGGCAAAGACACCCAGTGCCATGCCTGTGAAGGTCAGCAACAGCAGGATCAGTCCGATCGGGGTCGCACCGGTGCCGACACTTTCAAGCGCGGCATCCAGCGCGCCGCCGCCCTGAGCCAGCCATACTGCACCGAAGACAAGGCCCATCCAAGCCATGTAGATGGCCATCATCAGCGCAAGACCGATCAGAAGGCGCCACAGTTGCGGGCGCAGCCGGGCCGGGGCCACATAGCGGTCGAAGGCGAGGGGGCTGATCAGCATGATGTTGCCTTTATTGCGGCGGAACTCTCGTGGCCTTTAGACCGTGTTCGGCCTAGGGCTGCAAGCCCGCGATGCGACCTGCGTGACTTTGCCGCCCGCGCATGAGACTGTGCCCGCCAGAAACGCAATGGGAGCGGAAGGACATGGCAGGCGCAACTGTCGTTATCGTGATCATACTGCAGATCGGGTTCATCATTCGGGCGCTGCTGCGCACTGGTTTGACTCCGCCCGCGCGGCTGGCCTGGATCGCGGTGATTTCGGCGCTGCCGGGTCTTGGGATCGGGGCTTATTTCCTGTTTGGCGAGGTCAGGCTGGAACGTGCCAAGCGCGAGCGTATGCGCGAGGTGCGCAACCAGCTTCTGGCTGCGGCGCGGCCGAGAGGGCCGAGTTGGCAGAGCGCGGGACGCGCGCGCCCTGCTTTCGCGGCAGGCCGGTCGATCAGCGGTTTCAACCCGCTGACAGGCAATCAGCTGACGCTTCTGGCCGAAGGGGATGCGATGATGGAGGATGTCTTCGCCGCGATCGATGCCGCGCGCGATCATGTCCATGTGCTGTTCTACATCTGGTTGCCCGATACGACCGGCAGCCGCATGGCCGAGGCGCTCTGCACCGCGGCCCGGCGTGGGGTCGCGTGCCGGGTCTTGGTCGACGATCATGGCGCGCGGCATTTGATCCGCTCGGCGCTCTGGCGGAAGATGGAGGGCGCGGGCGTGGCGCTGGAGCGCGCGGCGCCTGTTGGCAATCCGTTGGTCAGTTTGCTGTTCAAGCGCATCGACTTGCGAAATCACCGCAAGATCGTGGTCGTGGATGACGCGCTCAGTTGGGTTGGCAGTCGCAACTGCGCGGATGCTGCCTTCGCAATAAAACCCCGTTACGCGCCCTGGGTCGATATATGGATTCGACTGGAGGGGCCAGCCGTGCGGCAGCAACAGGCGGTGTTCCTGCATGATTGGATGACGCATCATTCCGAAGATCTGAGCGCGATGTTGCGACGCCCTGAGCCGGCGCAAGCGGGGAATGTGACTGCACAGGTCATTGCGTCAGGGCCTGATGATATCTACACGACCCCCTCCGATGTGCTGCGCGCGATGTTTTACGCGGCGGTTGAGCGCTTGACCCTAACAACGCCGTATTATGTGCCGGATCTCGCTTTGCACAAGGCGATCTGCGCTGCGGCAGAGCGCGGCGTGCAGGTTGATCTGATCCTGCCTGCGCGCAATGACAGTCGGATCGTGGGCGCGGCTAGCGAGAGTCTGTTTCCTGACTTGCTGCGCGCAGGCGTGCGGATTCATCTGTTCGAGGGCGGGTTGATCCATTCCAAGATCGTGACTGTGGATGGTCGGTTCGGGATGGTCGGAACAGCAAATCTCGATCATCGCAGCTTTGATCTGAATTATGAGAATGGGCTGCTGTATGACTGCGCGGAGTTTACATCAGTGCTTGATGAACGCCAGCAGAGCTACATCGCGCGCGCTCGTCCGCTCAGTCGGCAGGATGTCGCCCGCTGGTCTGTCTTCAGGCGCTTGCGCAATAACACTGTGGCCCTGGCAAGCCCCTTGCTGTGATCTCCGCCGCCAATCACATGGGCGTAGGGTGATCTGAGTGGGGGTGGCATGGTTACGCGCCACTGTCGTGGTGTAAGAAGCCCCGCCAGATCGAACTGGCGGAGCTTAAAACAGAATATTCTAAGGGCGCTTTGGTCGGATCTCAGCTGCCGCTGCCGTCCGGGCTCACGATAGTGGCTCCACCAGCAGGAACGAATGCCGGGCCACCTGCTACACCAGCCCCGGTCGAGCCGCTGTTTTGCACGAATGCGCTTGTCCCGGGGGCGCCGCCACCTGGCGTTGCGCCGCCGCCGCCGATAGCCGCCGGGGCAACGGCCGGGGCTGCCGCGGCCACAGGTGTTGCCGTATCCGGGATCGCGGCCACGTCACCTTCGCCACGCGCCAAGCTGACGAGTTGAAACATTGCGCCGCCTTCGAGTGCCAGCGCTGTCTCGATTGCCGACGCAATGAGGTTCGAGCCGGTTTCCGTTATCTCTGCGAGCGCCACACTAAGCGATGCGGCGCAATCGCCACCCCGGTTATTGCCGAGCACGACAAGATTTTCCGCCGTCGATGTGTCGAAAGACAATGTTGTGAGTGCCATTCCTGTCATCGCAACCTGATCATAACCGCCGCAACGCCCGGAAATTTCGTCAAACAGGTTGGAAGCGATCGTGGGCAGAACGGCCGCATCGACATTTTCCGCGATCGTGCCGATGACGCTATTGGTGGCCTCGGGATCGTTTTCGATCACAGCGGCAATGATATCGGCCAGAAGTGCTGCATCTTCGGTCCCCTGTGCAAGGCGAATCACAAGAGCCTGGACGTCGTCTTCCGACAACGCCGCGATGAGTTCGGCAATTTCAATATCGCTGGCATTCGCGAGGATATCTGCCAGTTCGCTGCCCGTCAGTTCCAGAAAATCCTGTGCGGCATCGTCTTTCGCCATCTCGATCAGCATGCTCGTGTCGAGCGCGCTTTCAGACGCTTCCTGCGCGGCAAGAGGCGCGATCAGCAACCCACCCGACAACGCAACTGCTTGTGTCAGCGTGAAAAAACCTGATTTCATTCTACCTTCTCCGATTTAACAGACGCGTCTCTCGACAAACCTACATCTTTAATCAAATTTCGCTATCATGAATGCTTGCTGTCATCAAGAATCTTTCCGTCTTCAAAAGCCGCAGGCCATCAGTACAGTCTGATTTTGAAACATTTGGTTAATCTGCGGGTATTTTTGCAAGATGACTTCGTTTGAAACATTCGGGATGTATGCGGGGGACGCGATCCCGGAACCTGAACTGGTCAGTGCATGATGGAGGGGCCCTGATGAAAATCTCTGTTATTACAGCTGTTTACAAATCACAAGACACAGTGGCCGACGCTTTGGCCAGCGTTGCTGGGCAGTCGCACCGGGATCTGGAGCATATCATTATCGAGGGCGCATCGCCTGATGACTCTCGGGCAACGATCGAGCGCGCGGCGCATGATCGGATGCGGATGATCAGCGAACCCGATGGCGGAATTTACGATGCGCTGAACAAGGGGATCGGGCTGGCCAACGGGGATGTTGTGGGCTTTCTTCACAGCGATGATTTCTTTGCGCATTCCGATGCCCTCGCCCGGATTGCACATGCCTTTGCGGACCCGGAGGTCGAAGCTGTTTTCAGTGATCTGGACTATGTGGCGCGTGAAGATACGTTGCGCATTATCCGTCACTGGAACACGGGGCCGTTTCATCCCGAACGCCTGAAATCAGGGTGGATGCCGGCGCATCCGACCCTCTACTTGCGTCGCGGGGTTTATGACCGGATCGGCGGTTTTGATGACAGTTTCAGGATCGCGGCAGATTATGATTTCATCTTGCGGTATTTTTCGCAGATCGAGGCGAAGACAGTGTATATCCCCGAAGTGCTGTACAAGATGCGTATGGGGGGCGTGAGCAATCGTGATCTGGGGCGGATCATGCAGAAGATGCGCGAAGATTACCGGGCCATCCGGCGCAACAACGTGGGAGGGCTGGCCACGCTTGCGATGAAAAATGTCTCGAAGCTCGGCCAATTCGTCAACCGTGCGGCCCCGTCATCGCGCGGCAGTGGCGGATAGGGCGGGCTAGGCGCCTGCACGCTCCGTCTCAGACAGGATCAGTGCGCTGATCTCTGCGATGGCGGCCTCGATGCGGGTCGGGTCGGCCTTGGCTTCCACATTCAGCCGCAGCACAGGTTCGGTATTGGAACTGCGCAAGTTGAACCGCCATGCCCCGAGATCGAGGCTCAACCCGTCCGTTTCATCCAATGCCAAGGCGTGCGGCAGGAACGCGGCGCGCACGCGCGCAGCGGCGGCTTCGGCGTCTTTTAGCGTGAAATTGATCTCGCCGGAGGACGGAAAAGCCGCGCGGCGCGCCGCGACCAGATCGCGCAACGGGCCTTTGTGGCTGACCAGTTCAGCGACCAGAAGCCACGGGATCATGCCGCTATCGCAATAGGCGAAATCGCGGAAGTAGTGATGCGCTGACATTTCGCCGCCATAGATCGCGTCATGGTCGCGCATGGACTGTTTGATGAAGGCGTGACCGGTGCGCGATTGCACGGCCTGCCCGCCCGCGCGGGCCACGACATCGCGGGTGTTCCAGATCACGCGCGGGTCATGGATGATCTTCGCGCCGGTGTGTTTGGCCAGAAAGACCTCTGCCATCAGCCCGACGATATATTCCCCGTCGACGAAATTGCCTTCATGGTCAAAAAAGAAACAGCGGTCGAAATCACCGTCCCAAGCCACACCGAAATCGGCCCCGGCCGCGCGCACAGCGGCGGCGGTTTCGGGCTGGTTTTCGGGCAGGAGCGGGTTTGGGATGCCGTTGGGGAAGCTGCCATCGGGGCTGTGATGCATCCGTTCAAAACGGAGCGGCGCACCGAACGCGTCAAGCCGCGCGGCGATCGCGTTGAGCGTCGGGCCTGCTGCGCCATTTCCGGAGTTGACGAGTATTTTCAGAGGTTTGAGTGCGTCGAGATCGACAAAGGACAACACGCGCTCGACATAGGCGGCACGGGTGGTCTGGGCGACATCGTGATGTTTGCCGTGCCGCTCCGGGCCGAAATCATCCGCTTCGGCCAAGGCCCGGATCCGGGCAAGGCCGCTTTCGGCATCTAGCGGCGCGGCACCTGCGCGCACCATCTTCATGCCGTTCCAGTCCATCGGATTATGCGACGCGGTGACGCAAATCCCGCCATCTGCCGCCAGATATTCGGTAGCGAAATAAACCTCCTCCGTGCCGCAAAGACCCAGATCGAGGACATCCGCCCCCTCGGCCATGAGTGCGCGGGCGACGGCCCCGGCAAGCTCTTGCGAGGACGCGCGGCAATCTCGCCCGAGCACCACGCGCCGCGCGTCAAGCGCCCGCGCAAAACCCCGCCCGATGCGAAAGGCGATCCCTGCGTCAAGGTCAATGCCAAGCCGGCCGCGAATGTCATAGGCTTTGAAGCAGCTCAGCGTCATCCTTTCGCCCCTTGCCCGCGCGCATAGACATCTTCATAGCGGATGATGTCATCCTCGCCCAGATAGCTGCCAGTCTGCACCTCGATCAGCACGATGGGCAGTTTTCCGGGGTTTTCCATGCGGTGCACGGCGCCGAGCGGGATATAGACCGACTGGTTTTCCGTTACCAGCCGCGTCTCGCCGTCTATGGTCACGCGTGCTGTGCCTTCAACGACGATCCAGTGTTCGGCGCGGTGGTGATGACTTTGCAAGGACAGCGCGGCGCCGGGATTGACGACGATGCGCTTGACCTGAAACCGCCCCCCCACTGCGAGGCTTTCGAACCACCCCCATGGACGGAAATCGCGGGTGCTGGTTTCAGCCTGTGCGACGCCTTTCGCCTTGAGCGATTGCACAGCAAGCTTCACATCCTGCGCGCGGTCTTTATGGGCCACAAGCACCGCATCGGGCATTGCGATCGCAATGATATCCTGCAGGCCGATGCCCACGAGTTGCTGGCTATCCGCCTCGGCGCGCAGCAGTGTGTTGTTGCAATCGATAGCGGTCGTGGGGCCTTGGGCGACCATGCCTTGCGCATCGGGGCCGCTATCGCGCCAGACGGCTTCCCAACCGCCCAGATCCGACCAGACCCCGCCATAGGGCACGACGCTGAGATTTCCCGCGCGCTCCATGACAGCGTAATCAATCGAGATATCCTCGAGGGTGGCCCATGCCATGGGGTCAAGACGCGTGAAGCCCAGATCGCACTGGGCCGCCGCAAAAGCGGCCTCGACGCCCGCGCGCATCTCCGGGGCGTGGATGCGGAACGCCTCAAGGATGGTCGTGGTCGAAAAAAGGAAGATCCCTGCATTCCACAAATGCCGCCCGCCTGCGAGCAGCCGCGCGGCGGTCGCGTGATCAGGCTTTTCGACGAAGGCGCGCAGCGGCATGGGTTTTGGCGCGAAATCGGGGTCGGGGGCATCGGCGAGCTCCAGCCAGCCATAGCCGGTTTCGGGCCGGTCGGGACGAATGCCGAAGGTCACCAGCTTGCCTGCCTGCGCGGCTGGGGCGGCCGCCTGCACAGCGTCGCGAAACCGCGCGGCATCGGGGATGACGTGATCGGACGGCGCGACCAGCATCAGCGCATCGGGGGCGCGGGCGTGAAGCTCCAGCGCGGCCGCGCAGATCGCGGGGGCCGTATTGCGCGCGCAAGGCTCGATCATGATCGCGGCCGGGGCAATTTCCAACGCGGCGAGCTGTTCGGTGACAATGAAGCGGAAATCCGATCCGGTGATCACCATCGGGGCGGTGAACCCCGGACCTGACAGCCGTCGCGCGGAGGCCTGAAACAGGCTCTCATCCCCGGTCAGCCGGGCGAATTGCTTGGGATAGGATTTGCGCGACAGCGGCCAGAGCCTTGTCCCGGCACCACCACAGAGAAGCAGCGGATGTATATCTTGCGTCATCTTCACAATTCCCGTTGCGCCCGGGTCAGAGCCGAGCCATCGCATGATTGTCCTTATACCAGCGCCATGTCTGGGCGATACCGTCTTCCAGCCGGATTTCTGCGCGCCAGCCCATCCGTGCCAGCCGCGACACATCCATCAGCTTGCGCGGCGTGCCATCGGGCTTCGATGGATCAGTCACGATCCGCCCTTCAAAGCCCACGATTCGTGCAACCAGATGCGCCAGATCAAGGATCGCGATATCTTCGCCCGTGCCGACATTGATATGGCTGAGCATCGGCCGGGTCTGCGCCGCATAATCTGCGCGCGGCAAGTCGAGCACGAAGAGGCTGGCCTCAGCCATGTCATCGACATGCAGAAATTCGCGCCGCGGCGTGCCCGTCCCCCAGATCGTGACCTGAGCATCGCCTTGCGCGCGGGCCTGATCAAACCGGCGGATCAGGGCAGGCAGGACATGGCTGTTATCGGGGTGGAAATTGTCGCCCGGCCCATAAAGATTGCTCGGCATGACCGAGCGGTAATCCGTCCCATGTTGGCGGTTATAGCTTTCGCACAGTTTGATCCCGGCGATCTTGGCGATGGCATAGGGCTCGTTTGTCGGCTCCAGCACGCCCGTCAGCAGCGCGTCTTCTGCCATGGGCTGCGCTGCGTCGCGCGGATAGATGCAGCTCGAGCCAAGTTGCAGCAATCGCTGCACCCCTGCCGCGAAGGATTGATGGATCACATTGCATTGGATCATCAGGTTTTCGTATATGAAATCCGCGGGGTAGAGGTTGTTTGCCTGTATCCCCCCGACCTTGGCAGCGGCCAGGATCACGATGTCGGGCCGTGTCGCTTGCAGGAAGTCGCGCACCGCCGCCTGATTGGTCAGATCCAGCTCGGCATGGGTGCGGGTGATCAGCTCCAGCGCAGCGCCTGCAGCCTTGCGGGCCTGCAGCTTGCGCAGAAGCGCGCTTCCGACCATTCCGCGATGTCCGGCAATGTAGATGCGCATTGGCTTTATGTTCCAGTTCTGTGGTCCGGAGTCGGCAGTCATGCAAGCACAGGACCGACTGCCTGCGCAATCGCCTTGCGGGCTTGGGGCGCCCGCAGACCTCAGGGCCTTGACCCCGTTCTGTTGCGCCGCGCCTGGCCTCAGGCGTAAAGTGGCACTGGCGTGTTCATGCCATGCGCTTTCAGCAGGGCGTGACGTCTCGCGGTTTTCAGGTCTTCCTCGACCATTTCCGCGCACATGGCCTGTGCCGAGATTTCCGGCACCCAGCCCAGCTTGGCCTTGGCCTTGGCAGGATCGCCAAGCAGTTCGTCCACCTCTGCCGGGCGGAAATAGCGCGGATCGATGCGCATGATCACATCGCCGCGTCTGACAGCCGGGGCCTTGTCGCCTCTGACAGCCGAAACGATGGCGATCTCATTCACACCGCTGCCGGAGAATTCCAGCGAGATGCCAAGTTCCCGCGCGGACCAGACAATGAATTCACGCACCGAATATTGCAGCCCGGTTGCGATGACGTAATCTTCCGGGCTGTCCTGTTGCAGCATCATCCACTGCATGCGCACATAATCCCTGGCATGTCCCCAGTCGCGAAGACTGTCGATATTGCCCATGTAGAGACAGTCCTGCAGTCCCTGCGCGATATTGGCCAATCCGCGCGTGATCTTGCGCGTCACGAATGTCTCGCCCCGGCGCGGGCTTTCATGATTGAACAGGATGCCGTTACAGGCATAGATCCCGTAGGCTTCGCGGTAATTGACACAGGTCCAATAGGCGAAAAGCTTCGCAACACCATACGGGCTGCGGGGATGAAATGGCGTGGTTTCGCGCTGGGGGACTTCCTGCACCAATCCATACAGCTCCGACGTTGACGCCTGATAGAAGCGGGTTGTTTGATCCATCTTGAGAAAGCGGATCGCTTCCAGCAGGCGCAGCGTGCCCATCGCATCGACGTCAGCCGTGTATTCAGGGGCCTCGAAGCTGACGGCAACATGGCTTTGAGCGCCCAGATTATAGACTTCGTCCGGGCGCACCTCGGACAGGATGCGGGTCAGATTGGAGCTGTCGGTCAGATCCCCGTAATGCAGGGTCAATCTGCGATCCATGTCTTGCGGAGTTTCATAAACATGATCAATGCGCTGCGTGTTCAATTGTGAAGCGCGCCGCTTGATCCCATGCACCTCATAGCCCTTGTCGAGCAGGAATTCCGCCAGATACGATCCGTCTTGCCCGGTGATGCCTGTAATCAATGCGCGTTTGGTCATTGCTTTCTCCTCGTCCTGCAAGGTGTTAGCGCAGCAGCCCGCATGGCGCCGATTTGGCGGCGCCGGACGGAACGGGCATTTGTCTTGCAACGGATGGTGTATTTCCGCCCAACGACTTGAACCCGAGCCTTGTTAACAGGTCTTGAGATACGGTCCGGTTTTAACTTTACGTTATCTTTGTGCAACTAGTGCGTTAAAATATGTTTAATATTGATTCCGAGAATCTCTTTGATCGCAGTTGGAGCATCGCATCCTGTCCGCTGCATATGGGCGCGTGTCTCGGCGAGCTTTGCATCCACCAGAAAACGATACCAAAGCCCCTGCAAAACATGGAAGGCGAGCCCCTCGCGTCCGTCCAGAAAGCCTGCGCGGATCACATAGCGGTACAGGAAGTAAACCCATGCGCGCAGACCACCGGGCAGGCGCGCATAAAGGCGTTCCTTCACCCAGCGCTTCAACCCGGCCTGATCCCGGCCAAGTTGTGCGACACTGTCGCGCGGCATGAAGCCGTATTCGAGGTTCAGCAGATCCACAACTTCGCGGCTGGCATAGGCATTGTGCTTCTCGGTCCACCAGGTCAGTGACTGCAGATTGTCATCCAGCAACTCGCCCGGCAGGTCGATGGTTTTGCCCGCGACCTTGATATGTTCATCCATCCAACGGTCTTCGCAGTGACCCGCACCGTGCCGGAACAGCCGCAGGACGCGGATGGGGAACAGCCCACCATATCGGATCGGACGGCCGAGGAAAGCGATGCGCCGACCCAGTGTCACTCCCGCGATTTCGGGTCCAAGACCGGGAAGCGTGCGCGTGATCTGCGCAGCAAGATCTGCCGACAGGATTTCATCCGCATCCAGTCTCAGCACCCAGTCGGTGGGCATGGGCAGGTTTGACAGCGCCCAGTTGAACTGACGGGCATGGGTCGTCCAGGGATTGTGCAACACCACTGCGCCCAAGCTTTGCGCGATTT
>SKIM01000147.1 GCA_007116445.1 Natronohydrobacter sp. | reverse complement strand
ATCGGGGTTGGCGGGATCGTCCGGCATGTCGAGGTCTCCAAGCTCGGGCGCGCCGGTTTCCGGTTCGGTTTCGACTGGGCTGTCCGGAAAGACCTCGTTATCTTCCGCAAAGCGGATGAAGGGCGAGAAACGGGGGCGCGTCACGGCAATCGGGGCCATCCGGATCCCGGTCAGATCAAGCGGGTCCAGGCTTGTGCGCAGAGGGCTGTCCCAGATCGTGAAGGCTTCGACAAGGATCAACGCCTCGCCGGGCAGCACATTCGGGATGCGTTGGGCAAGGTCAGCAACGGGCGCCTGATTGCTGGCGATCTCGAAGCGCGATCCACCCTCTGAAGGTTCTTCAGGGCCAGAGACAGTGAGCGCGTCAAGATACGCCATTTGCGGCAGGGACGACAGACCTCTCGTCCCATAGGACCAGACCACAACTGGACGCTGTGTGTCCGGATCCAGCATGACCGAAGAGATACGCAAGCGCGTCTCGCGATTGCGCGACGTAAGAAAATCATAGACGTTGTTCAACCCTTCAAGATAGGCAATCTCGATGGCTTCGTCATGGCGCGAAATCAGATCCGCAATATGTAGCGCTGCTGTCTGCGCCTCCATCCGGGCACGGTATCCGTCATAGAAGACCATCATCCCAAGATAGGCCCATATCAGCAGCGGCATGATCAGAAGCATCTCGACGCTCACCGCGCCGCGCCGGTCGTCACGGAAACGACGCAGGCTCAGGACCTCTTGCAGCACAGATTTACAGGTCTGCATGGCACTCTACCTTGGCTCGTTTACAAAAACACTATTTGACACAAGGATATATTGTCCTTCTGCATTAATCGGCAACTGGCTGATGAAGGCGTTCAACCGGATGAAGGGCTCTGCGACGA
The DNA here is from genome assembly GCA_007116445.1 of Natronohydrobacter sp. Taxonomy (GTDB): domain Bacteria; phylum Pseudomonadota; class Alphaproteobacteria; order Rhodobacterales; family Rhodobacteraceae; genus Roseinatronobacter. Next base: position 3,450 of record SKIM01000147.1, on the reverse strand, counting down.
TACACACCTTGATCAACATCAAATCCCGCTCGACCCCTGTATTGAATACGGCAGGGGTAATCGCCTGTTCGCGATTGATGCACTGCACTGGCGCGTCCAGCCCTGAGAATGTCTGTGTATCGATGGGCCGCATTTCGACAGTGATATTCTGCAAGCAACTGGGCAGCAGCGATGTCCGCTCGCAGATCAGTTCGCTCATGCGGGCAGATTCACTGACATTCCCCAGACGCACCTCGCGCACAGACAGATCCACTGCCCGATGCAAAAAGGTCTGGCGTAATTGGGTGATCCCTGCGTCGATTGATGTCAGCAACACTGACAGGACCAGTGGAAAGACAATGGTGAATTCGACAGTCGAGACCCCAGCTTCAGCGCGTGCAAAGCGCGACAGGGCCGCAAACAGATTCGCAGAGCGTTTCATCGTGTCAACCTCAGCGCCTGGACTTGAATATGTGTGGCAATGGATTGAAACGCCGCTGTCAGCTGTCCCCCCGACCCATTCATGTAGTGGCTGGGCGAACTGGCGCATTGTTCCATCATCTCAACGCCTCGCGGTGGGGCCTCGAAAGCAACACCATAGACCGAGACATTCCGCATCCGAAGCGCCTGACAGGCTGCGACTGTCCGCTCATCCTGCACTGCGCGCGTGGGTGCCCGCCGGGTGTTCGGGTCCCCGAAGCAGCAATTTTCCCCATCTGTCATCAGGATCATTGCACGGTAGACACCGGGTTCGTCCCAATCATAGGGTTGGCCGAAGCGGTCCTGACTAACTTCGCCATTGGCGATCAGTTGGTTGATGAATGGCCTCATGTCGGGGTCAAACAACGTCGCGCCGTACCTGACCCCAAGATCGATCGAGGTGGTCCCACCCGCTTGCAGCGCCCAGATCGCGTCTCGTGTATCATCCAGCGAGCGCAGCATCGGGCGCATGTTCCGCCACGCATGGGTCGGGCAATTACGACGGATCAGCGGTGTCGACAGGGAATTCAGGACAGTGTCGAAATGGACGAAGTCAGCGCAGGCGCCATTCGGGTCCTGGGGCGACACCTGAGAGAAATAATCCAGCATACCCGGCGTCGGTACGACCCATGTCGCATAGGGTACAATGCTGATCGTCAGGTTTTCCGGCGGAATATCTTCATACATCATTTCGACGAAGGCCACAGCCGCGTCGCGCAGCTCTTCGATCCGTGTCCGGCCCGAAGCAGTCCGAATGTTCATCGACCCGGAAATATCGAGCACCAGGACCAGTTCGAAACGCAGTTGCCCAAGGCCCTCGGTCGCTTGGGACAGAAGATGCATTTCCAGGTTGTCAACTCCGGACAGGCGCATGAAGGTGGTGGGCATCTGCGCGCTCGGGGCGATGGTCACAGTCCGGCTGTCACCAGCGGGGCTTTCATCCACCGCGATACGCCCGCGCACGAACTCGCCCTGCCCTTCGGCATCGAAATAAGACTGAACCAGGTCTTCCGGCGCGACATTCGTTGATGAACTGCGCAGCATCGCTGCGGCGAGCACGGCACGATCTGCTGTGCCCTGCATGCGCACACGCTCACTCTCATAGCGCATCATGTCCACAGCGATCCCGCCAACCATGAGCATGATCACGAAGGCGATCAGACCAAAGATCAGGATCGCGCCCGAGTCATCGTCCCGGAAATCGCGGGTCTTGCCGGATAAGCCCCCAAGTCCCAAGCCTGCCATCTTCTTTATTGTCATCATCACTGGCGCCTCGCAGCCCGCACCTGTGCCAGTCTGCGCACAGGACATGATTAAATTTCTCCGAGGATGTATTAGCCAAATGCTATGGCAGGAATTGGGCGCGCGCCCGTTCAATTGCGGCAAAATCCGGGCGATGTTCGGGGTTGTACCCGTACGTCAAGGGAAAAATACAGCGCCTGCGGTTGTCGCAGTGAAAAATGGCGTATTCCGCTGCGTTTTTCACCTGATAGTCTGAACTGTGAGCGTCGGCTCTGCCAGAACGCTCCATGCAGGTCAATCACAACAAAGGGACTGCCACAATGCTGGAAATAAAAGAACCCGGATTTCGCGAGAATGTCGATATGATGTACCGCCGTGCGGTCTCTTATCTGGATTTGCCGCCAGGACTGGCCGAGAAAATCCAGATCTGCAACTCGACCTATACAGTGCGCTTCGGGGTCCGGCTGCGTGGCAAGATCGAGACTTTCGTAGGTTACCGGTCCGTGCATTCAGAGCATATGGAGCCCGTGAAAGGCGGCATCCGATTTGCCCCCGAAGTCCATCAGAACGAGGTCGAGGCCCTTGCCGCGCTGATGACCTATAAATGCGCCCTGGTCGAAACGCCTTTCGGTGGATCCAAGGGCGGATTGTGCATTGATCCGCGCAAATATGAAGAGCATGAGATGGAACAGATTACGCGGCGGTTTGCCTATGAGCTGGCCAAGCGCGACCTGATCCACCCGGCGCAGAATGTGCCCGCCCCGGATATGGGCACCAGCGAGCGCGAAATGGCCTGGATCGCGGATCAATATGCGCGGATGAACACGACCGATATCAATGCGCGCGCCTGCGTGACTGGCAAGCCGCTGAATGCGGGCGGGATCAAGGGGCGTGTCGAGGCAACAGGGCGCGGTGTGCAATATGCGCTGCGCGAGTTTTTCCGCCACCCGAAGGATGTTGAGAAAACCGGGCTGACCGGCACGCTGTCAGGCAAGCGGATCATCGTGCAGGGTCTGGGGAATGTGGGCTATCACGCAGCCAAATTCCTGCTTGAAGAAGATGACGCGCGCATCATAGCCGTGATCGAGCGCGATGGGGCCATGATGAACACAGACGGGCTGGATCCGGACGCTCTGCGCGACTGGATCGCGCAGACTGGCGGGGTGAAAGGGTATCCGGATGGAGAATATGTCTCCGAGGGTGCAACCCTGCTGGAAGCGGAGTGTGACATTCTGATTCCGGCGGCCCTTGAAGGGGTCATCAATCTGGGCAATGTCGGGCGCATCAAGGCCCCTCTGATCATCGAGGCTGCGAATGGGCCGATCACAGCCGGGGCCGATGAAATCCTGCGCGACAAGGGAACTGTGATCATCCCCGATCTTTATGCCAATGCAGGCGGGGTCACTGTGTCCTATTTCGAATGGGTCAAGAACCTCAGCCATATCCGCTTCGGCCGGATGCAGCGCCGCAATGAAGAAGCCCATGCCATGCTTCTGGTGCAGGAACTCGAGCGTCTCTCGGCTGACAGGGAACTGGGATGGGAACTGAAGCCGGATTTCAAGAAGCGCTACCTGCAGGGGGCGGATGAATTGCAACTGGTGCGCTCGGGGCTCGATGATACGATGCGCGTGGCGTATCAGGACATCTCGGAAGAATGGCACCGACGCAAGGATGTGACGGATTTACGCACAGCAGCCTTCATTGTGGCGATTGAACGCGTGGCAGCAAGCTATCGCGCCAAGGGGCTTT
>SKIM01000102.1 GCA_007116445.1 Natronohydrobacter sp. | reverse complement strand
TGCAGCAATCGGGTCGAGCACAGCGCAGGCAGGGGCGCAGGTTTCGACGATCTGGTCGTCCTGCGTATCCTCCAGCCGATCTGACAGCGCCTCAAACGGTGCCGGTTGGGCCAGCCCGAAGATCAGCGCGTCGCCTTGCGCGCCGACCATGCGTTCGGCCCAAGCCCTGCCCTTGCGCTGGAACTGGCGGATGGGCAGCGCGTCAAAGAATTCGTTGGCGATCAGCAGCAGGGGCGCGTCGGGCAGGCTGTCGGCACTGTCATGGAAGACCGGCGCGAAGGCCGCGAGCTTTTCGGCCTGTGCCGCGCGCAGAACGGGCGACGCCTCGACCAGATGCAGCGAGAGTGCAGCGTGAAAGCCTGGCACCGCGCGCGTTGCGCGCAGGATATCGGCCATCAGCGTGCCGCGACCGGGGCCAAGCTCGGCCAGCGTGACAGGCGCGGGCGCGCCCTGATCGACCCAGACCTGCGCCAGCCAAAGGCCCAGCATCTCGCCAAACATCTGGCTGATTTCAGGCGCGGTGGTGAAATCGCCCCCAGCGCCCAGCGGGTCGCGGGTGGTGTAATAGCCATGCTGCGGGTGGAGCAGGCAAAGCGACATGAAATCTGCGATGCTCATCGGTCCTGTCGCCGCGATCTGACGCAGGATCAGGGATTTGAGCGCGCTCATGCCCGCCTGCGCCAGATCAGCAACGCAAGCCCCGCCACGATCATCGGCAGCGACAGGATTTGTCCCATCGTCAGGCCGAACGATCCGAAGCTCACGGCATAGCCTATGGGATTGTCGGGGGTGACAAATTGCGCATCGGGCTGGCGGAAGAACTCGACGATGAAGCGCCCCAGCCCGTAGCCTGCGACGAAGACGCCAGTGACGGTGCCGGGATATTTCAGCCAGCCGCGCCGCCAGACCAGCCAGGCAAGCACCGCAAAGAGCACCAGCCCTTCGAGCGTTGCCTCATAGAGCTGCGTGGGATGGCGGGCGCAGACATCCGCAGGCCAGTCCCAGGGGCAGTTTTGCGCATGGCTGCCGGGGAAGATCACGCCCCATGGTTGCAGGGTCGGGCGGCCCCAAAGCTCGGCATTGATGAAATTCGCAACCCGCCCCAGACCGATTCCGATCGGCGCGACCAGCGCCATGGCATCGGCGATCTGCAAGGGCGGCACGCCGTGGCGGCGGCAGAAGATCAGCCCCGCAACGATGACGCCCGCAAAACCGCCGTGAAAGGCCATGCCCCCTTCCCAGATGCGCAGGATCTCGGTCGGGTTGGCGAGGTAATAGCCCGGTTGATAGAACAGCACAAAGCCCAGCCGCCCGCCGAGGATCACACCGATGATGACATAGGTCAGCAGGGCTTCGACGCGGGCAGGCTCCATCGGGGCCTGCGCGCCGCGCCAGAGGGCGGGGCGCTTCATCAGCCCCTGCACGATCCACCAGCCGAGCAGGAATCCGGCGACATAGGCCAGCGCATACCAGCGCAGCGAGAAGCTGAAACTGCCCAGGGTGAGGGTGAAGATCTCGGGGCTGAGATCGGGGAAGGGGATGGCAAGGAGGGTCATTGCGATACGCCTGCTGGACAAGTTGCGACTGTCTGGCGCGGGCGTGCAGGGGAAGTCAACCTTGAGTTTTGGCGCGGCTGGTCACATATAGGATCAAACCCAACGACAAAGGTGCTGCCATGCAAACCCGGAACCGCCTGCTCGACGATGTGTCGCAACTTATGACGAATGCGATGGGCGTGGCCCAGGGCGCCCGAACCGAGGCTGAAACCGCGCTCAAAAGCGTTCTGGATCGCTGGCTGGCGGATCGCGATTTCGTGACCCGCGAGGAATTCGACGCAGTGCGTGCCATGGCGCAAAAAGCGCGCGAGGAAAACGACCTGCTCAAGGCGCGGCTCGACGCGCTGGAAGGCAAGGCGTCCTGACGCGGCTGCAAGATGCGTGACAAGCACGCATCTTGCATGTCCGTTCACCCCCCGAGGATCAGCCTGCGCAACTCATCCGAGAGCGCATCCAGCCGCGTCTCGGCCGCACGACGTTCTGAGCGCGCTGTTGTGATCGCGCGGTCGATCTCTTCGACGCGGGTGCGTCGCTCGCGGGTCGCGGGGCTGTCATCATCAAGCTGGACGATGAGAGTCACCAGACGGGTCTGATCCTCGATCAATGAGTCGATTTCCGCGTCCAGCCGGGCGATGTCGCGGCGCAGCTGCGCTTCGTCTGCGCGCAGGGTCTGGATCTGTCCCAGCACCGCCTGCATTTCCGCATCCGGCACGACGTCCGACCAATAGGCAAGATCCTCCGGCGCCATTGTCAGCACGGCGATGCGTTGCGCAGTAACGCGGGTCTCAGTGATCTCATGCGTCACGCGCTCGCCTGCGGGCAGTTCGAGCGTCACCTTGACCTCGTCGCCCCCAGACGCGTCCTGGGCCCCGGCGATCTCCCATCCTGCGCGACGCGGATGCAGCAATGTCACGCTGCGATCCCCCTCCGGCGCGCCTGTGACGTGGTAGCTTGTCCGCTGCTCGATGCGTTCTTCAGCAATCAATACCCCATCGACGAGCCGCCCGGACTGGATGCGGCGCCTCTCGTCCAGCTCTTCGTGTACCTCGACAGCGGTGTCGCGGGCAAATTCGATGATCTCGCGCGCACCGGGGCTCAGTTCGGGAATCATCGCGTCGCCTGCATGGCCGCGCCCGGCCTCATAAAGTGTCACGATCCCCGCAGGCAGACGCAGGGGCAGGGGGTTTTCGAATTCGATGGCGATCATCGGATGGCGTGCGCCTGTGCCGCCGCGATGAAGCGTCAGCCGCGCATCGTCCAGCGCTTCGCTGAGGAAGGGCAGCGAGATCATCTCGCCCGCAGCCAGGCTCACGGGCGTCTCAAGCTTGAAGCGCGAGAAGCTCTCTCCATCATCCATAGCGACCCGCGCCGGGGCCGCTTCCATCACCATGGCGTCCGCGCGGCTTGGGCTTGGGCGGATCGGATCCGCCGACAGGCTGAAGACCATTTCTGGCGCGACAGTGCTGCGCGGGGCCGCCACCTGACCGTAAAGCTGCGCCTCCAGCGCTTGCACAGCACCTGTGGCGAGGGTCAGCGTGACCTCGGTCCAGTCCTGCCCGGTCGTGTTCTCGATCACTGCCCAGCCGCTAAGCCGCAGCCCGTCCGGCCCGTCCTCGGCGCGCCAGGCGGTTTTCCAGACCGGGGCGGGTTGCAACCAGCCAAGCGCAATCTCGCGCGGCTCGGATGCGGAACTGGTCAGGCTGACATCCACGATCTGCCCGCGTGCTGCCCCGCGCAGGGCCGCGAGCCCACGCTCGATGGCCGCGCTGTCGGCGTCATCCGCGAAGGTGATCTCCAGCGCGTCATCCAGCAGTATCTGGCGCAACTGCCCATCGTGTCCGCGCAGCGCCAGCGCCACGCAACCGCGCTGGCCCTCCTGCGCGCAGGGCACATCGCGCGTGCCCATCAAGCTGCCCTCCTGCACCGCGCCGCGCCGCGCCGCGACCACAGGCGCGCCGATCATCGCATCCATGAGCGCGCGCAGATCGCCAAGCTGATCGGCGCTGAAGGGCAGGGCGTCGAATGTGTCGCGCAGCCCGTCAGGCCCGCGCATCCGCAGCATCGGCACAGCGCCCGAAGGGTCCGCGACGCGCAGCGATTTCAGGAAATCGTCGATATCCGCGCGCCGCACAGGCAGCGACAGCCCCGTTTCGTCCAGCGTGGCATCGGCTTCGATCATGGCCAGACCTGCCGTTGACAGGGTCACGCTGCGGATCTCGGGCCGGGTGTCTGCAAGGGCGGGCAAGGCCGTGCTCACCATCAGGAAAACGGAAATCAGACGCATCACAAGGCCCCTTTGGCGGCAGGAAAACTGGCGCGAGACTAGGCCCGCGTGCGTCAGCCAGGCAAGCGCAATTTCTGCAGGTCGCGTCACGTTGGTGTGACGATCAGGACTGGACGAACGCCAAAGCTGGGGCTAAGCATGAGCCATGCCACAAGATGATGATGTGACCCCTGATCTGACCGCCGATATGTCCGAGCCGCTGCGCCGCGCGCTGGGCTCGCGTTATCTGCAATATGCGCTTTCCACGATCATGCATCGCGCGCTGCCCGATGCGCGCGACGGGCTCAAACCCGTGCACCGCCGGATCCTCTACGCGATGCGGGAATTGAAGCTCGCGGCGAATGGCGGGTTTCGCAAATCCGCGAAGATCACCGGCGATGTGATGGGCAATTACCATCCCCATGGCGATGCCGCGATCTATGACGCGATGGCGCGGCTGGCGCAGGATTTCAACGTCCGCTATCCGTTGGTCGATGGGCAGGGGAATTTCGGCAAT
>SKIM01000300.1 GCA_007116445.1 Natronohydrobacter sp. | reverse complement strand
GGGATGAGCAGGATCGACGGGTAGTCGGGCTGGTTCGGCGCATCGGGCCAAGACTGGCTTTCCAGCGCAATCCCGTAGCGGAGGGGGGCCGCATCAAAAACCTGCAGACCAGGCTCGGTCGTGGCCAGTTCCAGCGCAGGCGCACCGGGCGCGCTCAGCCATGCGACAGGGCGCAGCGCTTGGCGCGCGGGCGCAAGGCAGAGGCAATCGTCATAACCCGGCCCGTCGCTCACGACGCGCCCTGCGCGCAGGTCGAGATGCCCGGCCACAGCCAAAGGCGGCCCGACCGGACATAGCCGGTCATCAACGGGCAGCACATGATCCGCCGCCACACGCAACGCATGGCCGCTCAGATCCGCGCCGCCGGTCAGGTTCCAGTAAACATGCGGCGCGAGGTTCATCAGCGTGGGCCGGTCCGTCACCGCCACCAGATCGAGACGCAGCGTCAGCCCGTCGACCCGGTAGCGCGCCTCCACCCGCCTGCGCCCCGGAAACCCGCCCTCGCAATGGCCGAGATCCAGGGCAAAAGTCAGATGCTCCGGCCCATGTTCCGCGATCTGCCAGTCGCGCGCATGCAGACCGACCGCGCCGCCATGCAGAAGCTGCGTGCCCTCGTTGGGCTCAAACCGCCAGAGCACATCGCCGATCATCGCCTGCGCGCCCGAAATACGCCCGGCGACAGGGCCGACCACCGCGCCGCGATAGCTGGTGTCGCGCTGGTACGCCGCCAGCGTCGGCAGCCCCGCAACGAGCCCCGCGCCATCCAGCCAGACCTGATGCAGCCGCGCGCCGTAAGCCAGCAGCACGACCTGCAACCGCCCTGTGCCGATGCGCAGGATCATTGCGCCATGCGTGCCGCGTAAAGCGCCACCGCCGCCGCGTTCGAGACATTGAGCGAGCCGAATTCCCCCGCGCTCGGAACCCGCACGATCAGATCGCAGGTCGCGCGCGTCTTGTCGCGCAGCCCCGGCCCCTCGGCGCCCAGCACCAGCGCGATCGGTCCTGGCGGGAAGCGCGCAAGCCCCTCGGCCAGCGTCACATCGCCCGTGCCATCGAGGCCCAAAAGCACATAGCCCATGGATTTCAGCGCCTCCATTTCCTCGGCCAGATTGCGGATGCGCAAGTAAGGCTGGCGCTCCAGCGCGCCGCTCGCGGTCTTGGCAAGCGCGCCCGTTTCGGGGGCGGCGTGACGCTGAGTCGCGATGACGGCTTTCGCGCCGAAAACTTCCGCCGAGCGCAAGATTGCGCCCACGTTATGCGGGTCGCTGACATGGTCCAGAAGCACCACCAGCCCGCGCGCGCCTTCGGGCGCGCACACTTCCGACAAGGATCCCCAGGCCAGCGGACGGACCTCCAGCGCGGCGCCCTGATGCACGGCTTGCGCGTCCAGCGGTGCGGCGAATTTGCGCGGATCGCTGATCTCTGGCTCCAGCCCCGACACTGCGACTGCATCGGCGAGCTTGTCCGCAGCATTGCGCGTCAGGATCAGGCGCCGCTTGTCCCGGGCAGGGTTGCGCAGCGCATCTTCCACGGCATGCAATCCGAACAACCACAGCGTTTCCTGTGCGGCGGCCCGGCGCGATTTTTCCTTGTCGATAACCCATGCGGGCTTTTTCATGGGCTTTCCCCTATCTCACGTGCGCGACAATGAGGCATGCAGGCCTCCCGGCGCAAGCTCGTTTTAGCCCTTGACGCTTGTGGGGGGCTTCGGTATTCGGGCGAACATTAGGGCGACGGGCTGCAAGGTGCGGCAGCGGACTGTAACTCCGCCGGGGAGACCCACGCCTGGTTCGATTCCAGGGTCGCCCACCATCTTCAAAATCAGCTTTTCCGGAAATCTTGAGGTGGTGGACCCGCAACTGGGTCAACCTGCAAGAGAGCATCTTCGGAACATGCCCACGCCTGAGAGCAAAGTTTGACCACATGGGCAAGATTTCATTATGCTCGCCCGCAAACCAGCCAAAGAAGCGCATATGACACCCCGTTTATAATGGTCTCGGGGGGCTGTTATCACAATCTGCGGGCTGTGCATCGGGGTCGTCAGGCATATCCAGCCACGTTCCATGCTGTTTGCCCACTCAAAACCAAATGCATGACCAGCAAATTGACCCCGGTCCAGGCTGCACTCGTTGCATCCGCCCGCGTCGGTCTGCGTCACGCAGACTGTCACAGGACTGTCATTAAACTCCATTAGGCAGAGCGCACTCATCAAGCCCGACTCGGGCGCGAAAACACAGGAGCGTCTCATGCGCACATCCCTCAAGCTGATGCTGACAGCCTCGACACTGTCTGTCGCGGTCAGCGCTTCCCACGCCGACACAATCGATCCAGCCCTGCCCAATTACGAGCCGGTTTCCGGTGTTTCGGGGAACCTGACCTCGATCGGGTCGGACACGCTGAACAACCTGATGACGCTGTGGTCCGAAGGCTTCCGCAGCTTTTACCCGAATGTTGCTGTCCAGATTCAGGGCGCAGGCTCGGGCACGGCGCCGCCCGCTCTGATCGAAGGGACGGCACAGTTCGGCCCGATGTCGCGCGCGATGCGGGGCTCGGAGATCGAGGAATTCGAAGCCCGTTTCGGCTATCCACCGCTGCCGATGCGCGGCGCGATCGACGGGATCGGTGTGTTCGTGCACCGCGACAACCCGGTGACCTGCATTTCGCTGCAGGACGTGGACGCCATCTTCTCCTCGACGCGCAATGGCGGCGCGGATGAGGCCATCACCACCTGGGGCCAGCTGGGCGCCGAGGGTGAATGGGCAGATCGTCCGATCGCAGCCTACGGCCGTAACTCGGCTTCGGGCACATTTGGCTTCTTCCGTGACGTAGCGCTGTTCGGTGGCGATTTCAGCCCCGAAGTCCGCGAGCAGCCCGGTTCCTCGACCGTGATTCAGGGCGTTGCGGCAGACCTCGGCGGCATCGGCTATTCGGGCGTTGGTTACGGCACCGCTGACGTTCGCGCGCTGGAAATTCGCGGCGAAGACGGTGTGTGCTATTCGACCGATGATGCGCCCTCGGGCGATTATCCGATTGCACGCTTCCTGTTCGTCTATATGAACGTGAACCCGAACGAAGATCTGGAGCCGCTGCGCGCCGAATTCGTGCGCTACGTCTACAGCCAGCAGGGTCAGGCGGACGCTGTGCGCGCGGGCTTCTTCCCGGTCACGGCGCGCATTGCTGATCTCGACCTCGAAGCTTTCGGGCTGAAGTAAGTCCAAGCGACCGACGGGCGGGGCGCTGTTTCATGCGTCCCGCCCTTATTGTTTTTCCAGCGCCGGACAGGATCAGATGAGCGATACAGCCGCAACTTCCAGCACCCAAGACCGCGCGGCAACTGCGCGCAAACGACGCATGACGACACGCGCAAGTGTCAAGATCGGTGAGAAACTGGCCGGGGGAATCATCACCGGCGGGGGCCTGCTGGTGATTGTCGCGGTTCTGGGAATCATGGTCTTCCTGATCCGGGTCGTTCTTCCGCTCATGGTGTCAGGCGAATTGCAGGGCAATGTCCGCTACCAGCTCGATACCAATCAGGATGTCATCTGGGTCAATGCCGATGAGTTCCAGACGATAGGGCTTGCGCTGGCCGCCGAAGGCCGCGTGATCGCCTTTCATGTCCCGACCGGTCAGGAATTACGCCGCGTGCAATGGGATTTCGACGGGGCCACTGTGACTGCGGTCAGCGGCACAGTCGACCGCGACCGGATCGCGCTGGGCTTTGACGATGGCACTGTACGTTTTGCCACGCTCGGCGTGCAGAATACATCAACCGCGCGGCGCAATTTGCCATCGGGACTGACCGAGCTGGATGCGCGCGATCGCGCGCTGGACGGGGTTGTCTTCACCGAAGTGGGCACCGGCGATTTCCGCACGCTGGAACCCGTCATTGAGCTCGGCGCAAGTGAGCAGCTCTCGGATCATCCGATCATAGGGCTTGATTACCGCATCGGGGGCACACGGGATCGTCCGGTTGTCGCCTTTGCCAGTATCGATGGCGTCAATCAGGTCAGGGTCAGCCGCTCGCGCACACAGGTCAACATGATGACCGGCGAGGAAACCATCACCACCACCACCACCGACCTGCCGCCTCTGGGTCTGCAGCCGGGGGTGGAGCCGACGGGCATCCTGATCTCGGGCAATGCCGACCGGGTGCTGGTTTCTGCAGGCGATGGCTATATTTATCGCTACGATCTGCGCGATGCCGATAACCCGATCCTGGCCGAGCGCGTCCGTGTGGCCGATGACGGCGTCGGCGTGACCGCGATGACGTTCCTGACCGCCGAAGATGCGCTGGTCGTCGGCACTGAGGCGGGCGATGTCATGGTCTATTTCCGGCT
>SKIM01000252.1 GCA_007116445.1 Natronohydrobacter sp. | reverse complement strand
CCCGCTGACCGGCGCCGTGGAAAGCCGCGCGCAGACCCTGCCCGAGATCATCCAGGAAATGCTGCTGACCACCACATCCGAGCGCCAGGGCCGGGCCATCGACCATGATCAGGCCGCGTCGATGGAGAAGAAGAAGCAGGAAGGGTATTTCTGATGACCGATATTTACAAAACCGACGCGCTGATTGCCGAGGATATCGACGCCTATCTGGAAACCCACCAGCACAAGACCATGCTGCGCTTCATCACCTGCGGCTCGGTCGATGATGGCAAATCGACACTGATCGGGCGGCTTCTGTATGACAGCAAGATGATCTTCGAAGACCAGCTTGCCACGCTGGAAGCGGATTCGAAACGCGTCGGCACACAGGGCGAGGCGATTGATTTCGCCCTTCTGGTCGATGGTCTGGCCGCCGAGCGCGAACAGGGCATCACCATCGACGTGGCGTACCGCTTCTTCGCGACGGAAAAGCGCAAGTTCATCGTCGCCGACACGCCCGGCCATGAACAGTATACCCGCAACATGGTCACCGGGGCGTCAACTGCAGATCTGGCCGTGATCCTGATCGACGCGCGCAAGGGTGTGCTGACGCAGACCCGGCGGCACAGCTATCTCGCGCATCTGTTGGGCATCCGGCATCTGGTGCTGGCCGTAAACAAGATGGATTTGATCGGCTATGACCGCGCAACCTATGACAAGATCGTGTCGGACTACCGCGCCTTTGCGACCAGCATCGGGATCACGGATTTCACACCCATCCCGATTTCCGGTCTGGCAGGCGACAATATCACCACCCGCAGCACGAACACGCCCTGGCATGATGGGCCAGTGCTGATCGAGCATCTCGAAACGGTGGAACTCGATCAGACCGCCGATCAGGCCAAGCCCTTCCGGATGCCGGTGCAATGGGTCAACCGCCCCAATCTCGATTTCCGGGGCTTTGCAGGCACGATTGCCGCCGGGCAGATTGCCATGGGCGATCAGGTCCGGGTGTTGCCCTCGGGGAAGACCTCGACCATCGCACGGATTGCGACAATCGACGGCGATCTCGACCGCGCTGTGGCCGGACAGGCTGTGACCTTGTGCTTTGCCGATGAGATCGATTGCTCGCGCGGTCAGGTGATCACAGCGGCCAAGGAACCGGTCGAAGTCGCGGACCAGTTTGAAGCGACGGTCATCTGGATGGACGAGGACGAGCTGATCCCCGGTCGCGCCTACTGGCTGAAACTCGGCCCGCTGACCGTCAGCGCTACTGTGGCGCAGCCGAAATATCAGGTCAATGTGAACACAATGGAGCATCTTGCGGCCAAGACGCTTGATCTCAACGCCATCGGGGTCGCCAATATCACCACTGACCGCGACATCCCGTTCACGGCCTATGCCGAGAGCCGTGATCTGGGCGGGTTCATCCTGATCGACAAGATGACCAACCGCACCGTCGGTGCGGGGCTCATTCATTTTGCGCTGCGGCGGGCGTCGAATATCCATTGGCAGGCGACCGATATCGGGCGCGAGCACCATGCGGGGCTCAAGAACCAGAAGCCCATGGTGCTCTGGATGACCGGGCTGTCGGGCTCTGGCAAGTCCACCATTGCCAATATGGTCGAGAAGAAACTGGCGCGGATGAACCGGCACACCTTCCTGCTCGATGGCGACAATGTGCGACACGGTCTGAACAAGGATCTGGGTTTCACCGATGCCGACCGGGTGGAAAACATCCGCCGCGTCGGCGAGGTGGCGAAGCTGATGACCGATGCCGGGCTGATCGTGATCACGGCCTTCATCTCACCCTTCCGGTCAGAACGCGAGATGGTGCGCGCGATGATGCAACCGGGTGAGTTCATGGAAATCTTCATCGACACACCGCTGGAAGAGGCGGAGCGGCGCGATGTGAAAGGACTTTATGCCAAGGCCCGCGCAGGGCAGTTGAAGAATTTTACAGGCATCGATTCGCCCTATGAGCCCCCCGAGGCCCCCCAGATCCGCATTGACACAACAACCATGAGCGTTGAGGAGGCCGCCGATCTGATCATCGCCCGCCTGATCCCCTGACCGAGGTTCGGGCAAGAGTTTGAGCTAACTCAAGGTGCGGGCGCGGGGGCCATGCGATACTCATCGTGACCCGCAGCTTGAGGAGGATCAGATGTTCGACTTCACCGCAAAAACCGCCATCGTCACCGGGGCCGCATCAGGCATCGGGACAGCGGTGGCCGAAGAACTTGCCTTGTCGGGCGCGTATGTCATCGTCTCGGATCTGGACCGCGCGGCCTGTGACAAGGTGACGGCGGAAATCATGGACCGGGGCGGCAAGGCGGCGAGCTTCGCCGCCGATGTGTCCGACCCGCAAGCGATGCAGGCGCTGGCCGATTTCGCGGAAGCTGAAACCGGCGCGCTGCATCTGGCCGTGAACAACGCAGGCATCGGCGGCGCGCAGGCCCAGACGGGGGACTACCCGCTCGACGCCTGGCATCAGGTCATCAATGTCAACCTGAACGGCGTGTTTTACGGCATGCGCGCGCAAATCCGGGCGATGGAACGCGCAGGCGGGGGCGCGATTGTCAACATGTCGTCGATCCTGGGCTCCGTGGGCTTCGCCAATTCCTCCGCCTATGTGGCAAGCAAACACGCATTGCAGGGGCTGACCAAGACCGCTGCGATGGAATATGCGCAAAAGAACATCCGCATCAACGCGGTCGGCCCGGCCTTCATTGCGACGCCGCTGCTAACCAATAACCTGAGCCAAGAGATGCTCGACGGGCTGGCGGGGCTGCATCCGATGGGCCGGATCGGCACTGTGGCGGAAGTCTCGGGCCTGACGCTGTTTCTGCTCTCGGACCGCGCGAGTTTCATCACGGGAAGCTATCATCTGGTCGATGGGGGCTACACCGCCCCATGACCAAGCCCCACGATCGCGCCCCCTGGGCCAGCCCTGCCGACGCCGTGCTCGAAGACCACGCCACCACCCCCGAAGGCTTGGCCCCTGCCCGCGCCAAGGCGCTTCTGGCCGAGCATGGCCCCAACAAACTGCCCGACGCCCCCCGCCCCGGCCCGCTTGCGCGGCTGGCGCGGCAGTTCAACAACCTGCTGATCCTGGTGTTGATCGCGGCGGCGCTGATCACGGCCGCGCTAGGGCACTGGATCGATACCGGTGTGATCATGGCCGTGGTCATCATCAATGCCGTGATCGGTTTCGTGCAGGAAGGAAAGGCGGAAGCCGCGCTTGACGCCCTGCGCGACATGCTGGCCCCCAAGGCCAATGTCATCCGCGCAGGCGAGCGCATGGCGATCCCCGGCACCGATCTCGTCCCCGGCGATATCGTATTCCTTGAAGCAGGCGACCGCGTGCCTGCCGATATGCGCCTGATCGAGCTTGCCGGGCTGAATATCGACGAGGCGCTTCTGACCGGCGAATCCGAGCCAGTGCGCAAGGCGCTTGACCCGGTGGACCGACAATCCGCACTGGGCGACCGCAGCTGCATGGCCTTCAGCGGCGCGATGGTGACCGAGGGCACCGGCACAAGCGTTGTCACCGCGACGGGCAAGGCCACGGAAATCGGGCGAATCAGCACGATGATGGCCGATGTCCAGACGCTGAAAACCCCGCTTGTGCAACAGATGGAGCTGTTCGCGAAATACCTGACGGGCTTCATCATGGCGCTGTCGACGCTTCTGCTGGGCGTGATGCTGTTCCTGCGCGACATGGCCTTTTCCGAAGCCTTCATGGTGGTGGTGGGCCTGTTTGTGGCCGCCATCCCCGAAGGTCTGCCCGCGGTGCTGACGGTGACACTCGCCATCGGGGTGCAGAGCATGGCGCGGCGCAACGCGATCATCCGCCGCCTTCCGATCATCGAGACGCTGGGCGCGGTCTCCACCATCTGCTCGGACAAGACCGGCACATTGACGCGCAATGAAATGATGGTAGCTTCAGTGGTAACGCCACGCGAAACTTTACGCGTCACCGGACAGGGCTATGCGCCCGAAGGCTCCGTCGAAGGCGCCGATCCACAGGCGCTGAGCCCGGTGGCGCAGGTCGCAGCACTTTGCAACACGGCCGCGCTGGTGCAAGGCGACAAGGGCTGGCGCGTCGAGGGCGATCCGATGGAAGGCGCGCTACTGGCCTTCGCCGCAAAGCTCGGCACGGATCTCGGCCAGCGCCCGCGCCCTGACGCCAGCCTGCCTTTCGACGCGCGGACCCGGTATATGGCGGTGCAGCATGACGGGCTGGTGCTGCTGAAAGGCGCACCGGAGCGGGTGCTTGACCTCTGCCGCGACCAGATGGGCAAGAACGGCCCCGAGGCTCTTGACCGCGCCTATTGGGACTGTGCCAGCGCAGAGGTCGCGCAGCAAGGTCAGCGCGTGCTCGCGCTGGCGCAGAAAGTGCATGACGGCGCGCTGGATCACGACACGATCGCTGACGGGTTGACCCTGCTCGCGCTGGTCGGCCTGATCGACCCGCCACGCGACGAGGCGATTGCCGCGGTGGCCGAATGTCATCGCGCGGGGATCTCGGTGAAGATGATCACTGGCGATCACGCAGGCACGGCCACCGCAATCGGTCGCCAGATCGGGCTTGCGCAATGCGACAACGCACTGACCGGGGCTGATATCGACCAGATGGACGATGCCGCGCTGGAATCCGCGATCCGGCGCACGGATATTTTCGCCCGCACCAGCCCCGAGCACAAGCTGCGGCTCGTCACAGCCCTGCAGGCGCGCGGGGCCGTGGTGGCGATGACCGGCGACGGGGTGAATGACGCACCAGCGCTCAAGCGTGCAGATGCCGGGATCGCCATGGGGTTGAAGGGGTCGGAAGCCGCCCGCGAGGCATCGGATTTCGTGCTCGCCGACGACAATTTCGCCTCCATCGCCGAGGCGGTCAAACAGGGCCGCACGGTCTATGCAAATCTCAAGAAAGTCATCACCTTCCTGCTGCCGGTAAATGGCGGCGAGTCGATCTCGCTGATCATCGCTGTACTCTTTGGGTTGATGCTGCCGATCACGCCCTTGCAGATTCTGTGGGTGAATATGGTCTCTTCGGTGGCGCTGGCGATGTCTCTGGCTTTCGAGCCGCCCGAAAAAACCATCATGCAGCAAAAACCCCGCCGCGCCGATGCGCCCATCCTGTCGCGGTTTATCCTGTGGCGGGTGATGCTGGTCTCTGTGCTCTTTGCCATCGGCATTTTCGGCCAGTTCATGCTCGCACAGGCGCAAGGGCTATCTGTTGAGGCCGCGCGGACCATGGCGCTCAACACACTTGTCGCGATGGAAGTGTTCTACCTCTTTTCCGTGCGCTATCGTCACGGCTGGTCGCTCAGCTGGCAGGGCACGAAAGGCACACCCGCCGTGCTGATCGCGGTCGGCGTGGTCATCGTGCTGCAGGCCGGGTTCACTTACCTGCCCATCATGCAGACGCTCTTCGACACAGTCGCCCTCAGCCCTTGGCAGATTGCACAATGCGCGCTTGCGGGCGTGGCGCTGCTGATCGTGCTGGAATTCGACAAGCACGCCGCCCGGCGCTGGAAGCAACTGGCGGCGCGCGGGTGAGCGTGGTCAGACCGTCAGCTCTTCGGGTTCGTCCAGCCCATGTGCGCGGCAGGCCGCCGTGACAGTATTTGCGAGCAGACAGGCAATGGTCATCGGGCCTACGCCACCGGGCACAGGCGTAATCGCGCCTGCAACTTTCGCGGCGCTGTCGAAATGCACATCGCCCACAAGCCGCGTCTTGTCGCCTGCAGCAATCCGATTGATACCGACATCAATGACTGTCGCGCCGGGCTTGATCCAGTCGCCCGGGATCATCTCCGGCCGCCCCACGGCCGCGACAAGAATATCCGCGCGGCGGCAAGTCTCGGCCAGATCGCGCGTGCGTGAATGCGCAATGGTGACCGTGCAGCTATCGCCCAGCAAAAGCTGCGCCATGGGCTTGCCGACAATATTCGAGCGACCGACCACAACAGCATCAAGACCCGACAATTGACCGTGATGCGCGCGCAGCATCATCAGACAGCCAAGCGGCGTACAGGGCACCATCGACTTCTGCCCAGTGCCCAACAGCCCGACATTGGAAATGTGAAAGCCGTCCACATCCTTGGCCGGGTTGATGGAATTGATCACCAGATCGGAGTCAAGATGAGAAGGCAGCGGCAACTGCACGAGAATCCCATGAATTTTCGGATCTTCATTCAATTGCGAAATCAGCGCCAGCAATTCGGTCTCGGACGTCGCCGCATCGAGGCGATGTTCGAAAGATGCCATTCCGACTTCCACAGTCTGCTTGCCTTTCGAACGCACATAGACCTGGCTGGCCGGATCCTCGCCCACCAGCACAACGGCCAGACCAGGCACCACACCAAAACTGTCGCGCAAGCGCGAAACGTGACCTGCAACTTTGGCCCGCACACCAGCGGCAAAGGCTTTCCCGTCAAGTATCGTGGCAGTCATCATGTCTTTCCTTCTTCATCATTGCCCAGAACACGCTCCTCGCGCGCAATCGACCACTCGACCAGACGCGACCAAAGCGCCTCGGCCAGATCAGGATCAAACCCCTGCGCAGCGGCCTGCTGACGGGCATTTTCGAGCACTTCATGCACCCTGTCCTCAATCCGCGCTGGCAATCCGACTTCAGATTTCAGGGCAATAGCACGGTCGATATACCCCATACGCGCGACCAGAAGCGCCATGATTTCACAATCCAGTCGGTCAATCTCGGCACGCAATTCAGTCATGTTCTGACAGTCTGACGGGGGGCGCATCGCGGCTCCTCTTGTGACATCCACCACGCAGCTTCCCTAGCGCCACATCCGCTGTGTTGCAATGCGGCACAGGCGCGGGCCTGCGGGATGGTGGGCGGGGCGACGTGCGGCGCAGCCGCGCGAGCGCCGCACGCCAGCCCGATCGTGTCAGAACAACCCCTCGATCACACCCGCTTCATTGAACCGGATTGTCTCAGCTGCGGGTTTACGCGGCAGGCCCGGCATGGTCATGATCTCTCCACAGATCGCCACGATGAACCCCGCCCCCGCAGACAGCCGGACTTCACGCACAGGCACAGAATGGTTTATCGGCGCGCCGCGCAGACCCGGATCCGTGGTAAAAGAATACTGCGTCTTCGCCATACAGATTGGCAATCCCCCATAACCCGCAGCTTCCCATTCTTTCAGCTGATTCCGGGTTTTCGCATCGACCAGAATATCGTCAGCGCGGTAGATGCGCCGCGCAATCGTCTGGATCTTCTCGAAGAGGGGCATTTCGTCGCCATAGAGCGGCGCGAATTGCGCATGATCTCCGTCGGCCAGCTCCGCCACCCGCGTCGCCAGTTCCGTAATCCCCTTCGAGCCTTCCGCCCAATGGCGGCACAGGATAGCTTCGGCCCCAAGCCCGGCCACATATTCCTTCACGGCCTGCACTTCCGCTTCGGTATCGGAATGGAAGTGATTGATCGCCACGATGACGGGCACCCCAAAGGATTTCACATTTTCGATGTGGCGGCCCAGATTCGGGCAGCCTTTCTGAACAGCACTTACATTTTCCGAACCAAGGTCGGATTTCCCGACGCCGCCATTCATCTTCATCGCCCGCACAGTCGCCACGATCACCGCGACAGCGGGTTTCAGTCCGGCCTTGCGGCATTTGATGTTGAAGAATTTCTCGGCACCCAGATCAGCCCCGAAGCCGGCTTCGGTGACCACATAATCCGCAAGTCCCAGCGCCGTTTGCGTGGCGACGACCGAATTACAGCCATGCGCGATATTTGCGAAAGGGCCACCATGCACGAAAGCGGGGTTATTTTCCAGTGTCTGCACCAGATTGGGCTGCATCGCATCCTTCAGGAGCACTGTCATCGCGCCTTCTGCACCGATATCGCGGCAATGGATCGGGGTCTTGTCGCGACGATACGCAACCACGATATCACCCAGACGGCTTTGCAGATCGTCCAGATCGGAGGCCAGACACAGGATCGCCATGACCTCAGAGGCCACAGTGATGTCAAAACCTGTCTGGCGCGGGAAGCCGTTCGCAACCCCGCCGAGATTGACGACCATATCACGCAGCGCGCGGTCATTCATGTCCATCACGCGCCGCCACGTGATCCGGCGTTCGTCGATTTCCAGCTCATTGCCCCAATAGATGTGGTTGTCGATCATTGCCGAAAGCAGGTTATGCGCCGAGGTGATCGCGTGGAAATCGCCTGTGAAATGCAGGTTCATATCCTCCATCGGCACCACCTGCGCATGACCGCCGCCCGCAGCGCCGCCCTTCATTCCGAAATTCGGGCCCAGCGAGGCCTCGCGGATACATATCGCGGCTTTCTTGCCGATCGCATTCAACCCATCGCCCAGCCCCACAGTCGTCGTGGTCTTACCCTCGCCCGCCGGAGTCGGGTTGATTGCCGTGACGAGGATCAGCTTGCCGCGCGCGCGTCCCCGCGCATCGGCCACGAATTCCTGGCTGACCTTGGCCTTGTCATGGCCAAAAGGCAGCAGGTGCTCGGGCGGGATGCCTAGCCGGGCTCCGATGTCCTGAATGGGTTTCTTCTGCGCTGCACGCGCAATTTCGATATCGGTCTTGAAGGTCATGTCTCGCTCCCTGAACTTCCCTATTTCCCGGAGTTTTTCTATCCGGCTGCGCGCCCCTCCGGCGCAGCATTTCCGACACTTCCGGCAATAGATCCGCCCTGATGCGCGCAACGCTGCATCGTCACAGGGCAAAGCGATGTCATGCAAAAGGGCGCAAAGGTCGGCCCCTTGCGCCCTGTCGGACATCGATCCAGTTGATGTCAGCCTTTTTTCAGACAGCGATTTCCCAGCACTTCCGCGATCTGGACGGCATTGAGCGCCGCCCCCTTACGCAGGTTGTCGCTGACCACCCAGATGTTCAGCCCATTGTCCAGCGTTGAGTCCTGCCGGATGCGGCTGACATAAGTCGCATATTCCCCCACGCAGTCGATTGGCGTGATGTAGCCCCCCGCCTCACGCTTGTCGACGACCAGAAGCCCGGGCGCTTCGCGCAGGATGTCACGTGCCTCCTCCTCATCGAGGAAATCCTCGAATTCGATGTTGATCGCCTCGGAATGGCCGACAAAAACCGGCACACGGACACAGGTGGCGGTCAACTTGATCGCAGGGTCCATGATCTTCTTGGTTTCGGCGACCATCTTCCACTCTTCCTTGGTCGATCCATCTTCCATGAAGACATCGATATGGGGAATGACATTGAATGCGATCTGCTTGGGATAGACTGACGGTTCGACCTCTTGCCCTGGCACATAAACGCCCTTGGTCTGGTTCCACAGTTCGTCAATCGCCTCTTTGCCCGTGCCGGAAACCGATTGATAGGTGCTCACGACAACACGCTTGATCCGTGCGCGGTCATGCAAGGGCTTGAGCGCCACAACCATCTGCGCGGTCGAGCAATTCGGATTGGCGATGATGTTCTTCTTTGTGTAGCCATCCACCGCTTCGGCATTGACCTCGGGCACGACCAACGGCACATCCGGGTCGTAGCGATAAAGCGAAGAGTTATCGATCACCACACAGCCTTGTGACGCGGCCTTGGGCGCATAGGTTTTGGTCGCGTCCGATCCAATGGCGAAAAAGGCGATGTCCCAGCCGGTGAAATCGAACGTGTCGAGATCCTGGCATTTCAGGGTCTTGTCACCGAAGCTGACCTCTGTCCCCAATGATCGGCGCGAGGCCAGCGCTGTGATCTGGTCGACCGGAAACTCGCGTTCGGCCAAGATGTTCAGCATTTCACGGCCCACATTACCCGTGGCACCTGCGACGACGACGTTATAGCCCATGTCAGTCTCCTTTGCGCGTGTTGCGCAGGCCCTAGCGCATATCCGGGCCAAGGTGAAGGGGCGCTAATCTGTCCGGTCTTGGGCAAAGGCGTAAATCACGCATCCCAGAAGCAAAAGGCCGCCGAAGAACAGGAACAGGGTCTGATAGGCTGCCTCCGGCGGCAGAGGCTGGGCTTTGGCGTGGATCGCGCCACTGGCCATCTGGATCACGCCGACACCGCCGATGGAAAACAGATTGAGCAGCGTCACGCCACGTCCTGTCAGATGCGCGGGAATGAAACTGCGACCATGCGCCATCATCATCGGAAAAGACGCGCCGAAGAAGCCGACTCCGGCCAGCAAGACCCCGGTCGCCCAGATGCCCGACAAGGGGAACAAGGCCAGTGCAGCAAGACAGAGCGCACCGCAAAGATTGCCCGCCAGCACAACCCCCTTGCGTGTGCCAAATACCCGATCAAGTGGTCCATAGGCGAAATTCCCTGCAATCATCGCCAGCGCCATGACCAGCGTAACCTGTCCGATCACTGTTGCAGACGCATCGTACAGATCCGTGTAGAACGGACCGGCCCAAAGCCCGCGAAGCCCGGCCGCAGGGGCGTAATTCACAGCAAGTAACGGCAGAAGCAGCCACAAGGCGCGGATCTTCAGCAGATCGCGCAATCCGCCCTTTGCGCCATCTGGCGCCTCGGCTTGCGGCGGATCTTGCACCACCAGCCAGATCAGCACCGAGACAAGCGCGGTGACCCCCGCAATCACCAGAATCGAGCCGCGCCAGCCGAAACTCTCTGCCGCCCAGGCCATCGGCAAGGCCCCGAGGATATTGCCCAAAGATCCAAACCCGATCACCGCCCCGGCCAGCGTCGCGAAGAGCAACGGCGGGAAGCTGCGCGCAAAGATATAGTAGGACGCCATCAGCACCGGCGCGCACCCGATCCCCAGAAGCGTCATCGCCAGATGGATATGCAACGCATTCTGCGCCACGGCGAGGATCACCGCACCACCTGTCCCACCCAGCCCCAGCAACAGCGCCGCTGTGCGCCGTGGCCCGTAAGTGTCGAGCGCCCAACCGACAGGCAGCTGCATGAGCGCAAAGGTCAGAAACCACAGCCCCGAAGCAAGCGCCAGATCATCGGCCCCCACGCCTATATCGACCTGCAAGAATCCCGCCAGCACCGCCAGAAACGAGCGGTAGAACTGGCTGAGCAGATAGCCCAGAACCAGAAAGAGAAGACTCAGCTTCATGATGCGCCCGTTTTTTGTGCACTTGTGAAACGTCTATGGGAAGTGCTGACTGGTGACAATGGGGGGAAAGCGCAGTTTTCGGGTCGCAGGGCTTGCGCACTGGGGCTAGGTTGCGCTCAGAGCGCAGAGAGAGCAGCGATGGATGACCACACCACAGAGCAGAGCTATCACTACCGCGTCATGGAACGCGCGATTGCGCTGATCGATGCGCCTGGGGGGCGGCAGCGCAGCCTTGGCGAGCTGGCTGCGGCGCTGGGCATGAGCAGCGCGCATTTTCAGCGGGTCTTCAGCCATTGGGTCGGTGTCTCGCCGAAACGCTATCAGCAATATCTCACGCTGGATCATGCGCGCCGTCTCCTGCAGGAACGATTCTCGACGCTCGCGTCAGCGCATGCGGCGGGGCTGTCCGGTCAGGCGCGACTGCACGATCTGTTCCTGCGCTGGGAGGCGATGACCCCCGGCGAATATGCCCGGCGTGGTGAGGGTTTGATGCTGCGCTATGGCTGGTTCGACACCCCCTTCGGCACGGCCCTGGGGATCGCAAGTCCACGCGGCCTGTCTGGACTGGCCTTTGTTGAAAACAATCAGCGCGCGGCATGCCTTGAGGATATGGCGCGACGCTGGCCTCGGGCGCAACTGCGCGAAGACCCGTCAGCCGCAGCCCCACATGTCGCGGCAGCCTTCACGCGCAGCGGCACGGCTCAGATCCATCTCATCGGCACGCCCTTTCAGATCAAGGTCTGGGAGGCGCTGTTGCGCGTGCCGTCGGGTCATGTCACCAGCTACGGCGCGATTGGCGCAGGGCTCGGCAGCCCGAAAGCCGCGCGCGCCGTTGGCGCGGCCGTCGGACGCAATCCCATCGGCTTTCTCATTCCCTGCCACAGATGCCTGCGCGGCGCGGGCGGGCTTGGCGGCTATCACTGGGGTCTGGCACGCAAGCGCGCGATGCTGGCATGGGAATCGGCGCGGCACGACAGCACCGCAGGGTCTGCGGCGCGCCCCGAACCCATCATGTTAGAGCTTCAAGGGAACGTGAAATGACCTTTCGCGTTGTTTCAGCCTACATGCAAATGTGATTTCCCGGAGGTATCCCATGCGACTGTCCCCCCCCATCCTCGCGCTGAGCGCCGCGGCTCTGTTTCTGGCCGCTTGCGCCCCGGACCCAAACAATCCGCAGAACCGCACAGTCACGGGTGCAATCACCGGCGCCGCGGTCGGTGGTGTGACAGGCGCAATGGCCGGTGATCGCCGCACGGCCGTTGCTGGCGCGATTGTCGGTGGCACAGCTGGCGCGTTGATCGGCCAGCAACTCGACCGTCAGGCCGAAGAACTTCGGCGTCAGCTCGGCAATAATGTCGATATCCGCAACACAGGTCAGGAGCTGATCCTGACGCTGCCGCAAGACCTGCTCTTCGCCGTCGACAGCGCGGCACTGCGCCCGGATCTCCAGCAGGATCTGCGCGTAATTGCGGGCAACCTGGTCAATTACCCGCGCAGCGATGTCATCGTGATCGGGCATACCGACAATACAGGCTCTGCCGCGCATAACCAGGCCCTGTCGGAGCGGCGCGCGCAATCGGTCGCACAGGTGTTGCGCAGTGAAGGCGTTGCGGCCAATCGTATCCAGACCATCGGTCGGGGCATGACGCAGCCCATTGCCGATAATAGCACCGCACAGGGGCGCCAGCAAAACCGACGGGTCGAGATTTTCATCAGACCACATCAGCAGCGCTGATCCGCCGCGCCCGGACAGATACAGACCAAAGGCCAATCCACGCAATTGGCCTTTTTTCTTGCGCAACCCAAAATGCGGTCATATCTTTTGACCAATATCCGCGTAACTTTTGGGCGCATCCGACTGCGCCGCCCCGGAGGCAAAGACAACATGCCCTTTCAGCGCATTCAGCCCGAGAAAGTCTCGATCAGCGTCGTGCGCCAGATCGAGCTGTTGCTTCTGCGCGGCGTGCTGCGCCCCGGTGAACGTTTGCCCGCCGAGCGCGACCTCGCCGATAAACTTGGCGTCTCACGGCCCTCCCTGCGCGAGGCGATCGCCGAATTGCAAAATCGCGGCCTGCTGACAACGCGCGCAGGTGCCGGCGTATTCGTGGCCGAGTTCCTCGATTCTGCTTTCTCGGATTCGCTCGTGCGGCTGTTTGCTGAACATGACGAAGCGCTGTTCGACTATATCAGCTTCCGTCGCGATCTCGAAGGCATGTCCGCAGAACGCGCGGCGCGATATGGCTCAGATATGGACCTCAAGGTCATCGACACAATCTATCAGCGAATGGAGCACGCGCATCAGCAGCGTGATCCCGGCGAAGAAGCGCGCCTCGATGCAGAGTTTCACCTCTCTATCGCCGAAGCCTCGCACAATATCATCATGCTGCACATGCTGCGCGCGATGTTCAATCTGTTGCATCAGGGCGTCTTCTACAATCGGCAGATGATCTTCCGCCAACGTGGAACGCGCGACGAATTGCTGGCACAGCACCAGGCCATCAATCTGGCCGTTCAGGCCCGCGACCCCGATGCCGCGCGCAAGGCAGCAGAGGGCCATCTGACCTATGTCGAGCGATTGATGAGCGATCTCAAGCGCAGCGAAAGGAACGAGGAAATCGCACAGTTGCGGTTTCAGCATGCCCGCGCGATCTGAAACCAGGTAGAGCGACAAAAGCCCCGGCGCGCAGGGCAACCGGGGCTTCATGTCGTTGCGAAAGGGCGCAACTTAATGGAGGCGTTCCTGAGCGATTGTCATCGCGCTCTTGATCAACGCATCGCTACGCTCTGCATCCATCTGCCGTGCCAGAACATCACCCGCAGCAGCAACAGCCACTGACACCGCAGCGTTGCGCACATCGCGGATCGCGCTGACTTCGGCTGACCGGATTTGATCTTCTGCCGTCCTCAGGCGCCGCGCAATTGATGCTTCGATATCGGCCTTCGCCTGATCAGCTGCGATCTGGGCATCCGCTTTCGCCTTCTCCACGATGCGGTTTGCTTCACTCTGCACTTCAGCCTGTTTGCGTTCGAAATCAGCATTCAGCGCCAGTGCCTCTTCGCGCAAGCGACGGGCCTCGTCGAGTTCTGCGCGAATTGCCACTGCGCGTGCGTCCAACAGTTCCGACACTTTCGCGGGCACCTTGAAATAAACAAGGATGCCGACGAAAACCAGAAACCCGAGAAGCACGACGAGATCAGTGTTGCGCAGCGAGAAGAAAGGATAATCTCCGGCGGCAAACGCCGGTCCGGCCATCAGCAGGCTGGCTGCGAAGATAAACCGGATCATGCTGCCCCCCCTTTCAGCCGCGCTGTCACAGCCGCATCGATATTCGCAGCATCGGCATTGCCGCCCATGCTTTCGACGATGTCACGCGTCACGTCACGCGACACTTCCGAGACCAATGCCATCGCGCTTTCGCGGATTTCACGGATACGACGCTCGGATTCAGCCGTTTTCGCGGCGATCTCAGCATCGGCCTTGGCCACTTGCACGTCAAGTTCAGCCTGCATCTCGGCCTTCGCGGCGTCAACGATCCGGCCTGCTTCGGCACGCGCATCGGCCAGCGCCTTGTGATAGGCGTCTTCGACTTGCTGCGCCTTGAGCTTGTATTCTTCCGCCGCAGCGATGTCGCTGGTGATCGTTCCACGACGATCGGCCAAAACAGCCGCTACACGCGGCAGGGCCACGCGCGACATGATGTAATAGAGAACAACCATCGTCACGATCAGCCAAAAGATCTGATTCGAGAAGGTGGTCACATCGAGTTGGGGCATACCTGGCCCCGAAGCGGCAGTCTCTGCCATGTCTTCCCCCTAGCCCTGATTTCACTGGAAGGGCCGCATGCGACCCTTCCAAGCGGTAGGATATTGTCGGGAAAGCCTCAGACAGCGAACATCAGCAGCAGAGCGACGAGGAACGAGAAGATCCCCAGTGCTTCTGCGAATGCGATGCCGATGAAGAGCATGGCGGTCTGGCCAGCAGCAGCCGACGGATTGCGCAGAGCACCCGACAGGAAGTTGCCCGCAATGTTGCCCACACCGATTGCGGCGCCGCCCATACCGATGGCGGTCAGACCAACACCGATGTACTTGCCCATTTCTGCGATATCGCCTTCCATGTCTTTTCTCCTTGAGTTGGAATTGG
>SKIM01000005.1 GCA_007116445.1 Natronohydrobacter sp. | reverse complement strand
GATTGCCTGACAGCTGGCGCAACCCGCCTGTGGGCTGGAACGCATCCTTGGCCGGGCGCAGGATCTTGTCATTGAGCGTGGTCCCGGTGCCATCTTCCCAGACCAGCACCCCGTTGCGCAATTTCGGTTCCTGCGCGTAGCGGCGCAAGCCGTCTCCTGCGATGGTGGAGACATCGTCATGCAGAAGCCCGGCGTCCAGCAATTCGCCGATCATGTAGCCCAGACCCCCTGCCGCGTGGAAATGGTTCACATCGGCCAGACCATTGGGATAGACTTTCGCCATCAGCGGGACCAGAGCCGAGATATCGGCGAAATCTTCCAGCGCCAGCTCGATCCCTGCGGCGCGGGCCATGGCGGGCAGATGCAGCACAAGGTTCGTGGAGCCGCCTGTCGCCATCAGCCCGACGATCCCGTTGACGAAAGCGCGCTCGTCAAGCACCTGACCTGCCGGGCGGTAGTCATTGCCGGCCGCCGTGATCGCCAGCGCGCGTTCGGTGGCCGCGACGGTCAGCGCCTCGCGCAGCGGTGTGCCGGGATTGACGAAAGCCGCGCCCGGCATGTGCAGGCCCATGAATTCCATCAGCATCTGGTTGGTATTCGCTGTGCCGTAAAAGGTGCAGGTGCCGGGGCCGTGATAGCTGGCCATCTCGGCGGCCATGAGTTCCTCTCGCCCGACTTCGCCCTTGGCGAATTGCTGGCGCACCTTGGCTTTCTCGTCATTGGGCAGGCCGGAGGTCATCGGCCCGGCCGGAATGAAGATCGACGGCACATGGCCGAAGGTCGCGGCGGCCATGACCAGCCCCGGCACGATCTTGTCGCAGACCCCCAGCCACACTGCCGCGTCAAAGCAATTATGCGACATGGCGACACCGGCCGAGAGCGCGATCACGTCGCGCGAGAACAGCGACAGCTCCATCCCCGGCTGGCCCTGCGTCACCCCGTCACACATCGCAGGCACCCCGCCTGCGACCTGCGCCGTGCCCCCTGCGGCCCGCGCCGCGCGGCGGATGATCTCGGGATAGTGCTCGAAGGGCTGATGCGCCGAGAGCATGTCGTTATAGGCCGTCACGATCCCCAGATTGGGCGCGCGCCCTTGCGCGAGCGTGTCCTTGTCCGTGCCCATCGCGGCATAAGCATGCGCCTGATTGCCACAAGACAGATGCGCGCGCGCCGGCCCTGCCTCACCCGCGCGGCGCATCTGATCGAGATAGGCGCTGCGCCGCGCCTCGGAGCGGTTACGGATGCGCTCAGTCACAGCTTCCAGGGCGGGATTGAGGGGCATTGTCGTCTCCATCAGCAGGAATGCGGGAATCGTGTTAGTCAGGATATAATTCGTTAGCGCTAACGTTTCAACGCCCTTGGCCCGCCATGCAGTCTGCGCATAGCGGGACTGCAGCAATGGCCATCGCAATGCTGCGTTGCGGCATCTATATCTGCGTCGTAACGCAACCAAAGCCAAAGAAATGACGAACCCCATGCAACTCCCTGCCGACGCACAGAATATTGTCCATGACTCGCTGCAGCTCGAAGCCGACGCCCGTCGCTTGCGTGCCGCGTTCATCGCACAAGGTTTCCGGGCCCTGCGCAGCGCCATCAACGCCAGATTTGCGCAGCGCTCCCTGGCCAAGCCTCAGGCCTGAACCTGTCGGGGCTTTCCAAATCGCGGCGCGTCGCATAAGCGGCACGCAGCCCGCGACAAAGGACAGCCCCATGACCGATCTTCCCGTCATCCGCCTGATGCCCAAGGCCGAAGCCCGCGCCATCCGCCACGGCTTCCCTTGGGTCTTTGCCAATGAACTGGTCACGGACCGGCGCACCCGCGCTCTTGCCCCCGGCACATTCGCACAGCTCGAAGATGCCGAGCGGCGTCCGATGGGTGTCGTAACGATCAATCCCGGGTCCAAGATCATCGCGCGCATGCTTGATCGCAATCCGGCAACCGTGATCGATCACGACTGGGTCGCAACCCGCCTGCGCCATGCGCTTGCCCATCGTGACCGGTTGCATGACGCCCCCTTCTACCGTCTGATCCATGCCGAGGCCGATGGCCTGCCCGGTGTCGTCATCGACCGTTTTGGCGATGCCGCCGTGATCCAGCCCAATGCGGCCTGGGCCGAGACGCATCTGGAGATGATCGCCGAGGCGCTGCAAGCTGTCACCGGGGTCACGACCATCGTCAAGAACGGCGCCGGGCGCGCGCGGGTGCTCGAAGGGCTGGCCGAGGAAACGCTGGTTATTTGCGGCGCGCTCGATGGGCCTGTGCCCGTGCCGATGAATGGCGCGACCTATATGGCGGATCTGTTGGGCGGGCAGAAAACCGGGCTGTTTTTTGACCAGCGGCCCAATCACGCTTTCGCCGCGCAACTGGCGCAAGGTGGCCGCGTTCTCGATATCTTCAGCCATGTCGGCGGCTTCTCGCTTGCAGCGCTCGCAGCGGGGGCAGACAGCGCGCTGGCCGTGGACAGTTCCGCCCCGGCGCTGGAGCTCGCCCGGCAAGGGGCGGAGGCCTCTGGCAGCCTTGCGCGGTTCAGCACACGCCAGGGCGACGCTTTTGCAACCCTCGAAACGCTGGCGCAGGAAGGGGCGCAGTTCGATCTGGTGGTCTGCGACCCGCCCGCCTTCGCGCCCAACAAGGACGCGCTCGCCGCCGGACTGCGCGCCTATGAGCGCATCGCGCGCCTTGCCGCGCCGCTGGTTGCACCGGGCGGCTATCTGGGGCTGTGTTCCTGCTCGCATGCCGCCGATCTGAGCGCTTTTCGCAATGCCTGCGCGCGCGGCATCGGGCGCGGCGGACGGCGCGGGCAGCTGATCCACACGGGCTTTGCCGGGCCGGATCATCCGCAATTGCCGCAACTGGCCGAAAGCGGTTACTTGAAGGCCGTGTTTTTCCGGCTTGAGGCATGAAGGCAGTTCTCGATGCCTGCGTGCTCTATCCGACAGTCCTGCGCGAGATCCTGACAGGGCTTGCCGCGCGCGGTGGGTTCACCCCGCTCTGGTCGCCGCGGATCCTGGGCGAATGGGAACATGCCGCCGCTCGGCTGGGGCCCAAAGGCGCGGCCATTGCCGCCGGCGAGATCGCCCTGCTGCGGGCGGGATTTCCGCATGCCGAATGCGCCGCTGACCCTGCGCTGGAGGCGCGGCTTCATTTGCCCGACCCGGCAGACACGCATGTCTTGGCCACTGCGATCGCAGGCGGGGCCGATGTGATCATCACGCTGAACTTGCGCGATTTTCCGACGCGCGCACTCGCCCCTGAAGGTATCGCGGCCCGAAGCCCGGACGACTTTCTGATGGCTTTCTGGCTTGCCGACCCGAAGCTGGTGGGCGCTGTCGTCGCAAAGGTTCAGACCCGCACCGAAACAATCTCCGGGAGGCCACAACCCTTGCGTGCGCTTTTGCGGCGCGCGAAATTGCCGCGGCTGGGCAAGGCGCTGGCTTCACCATGAGTGGCACAAATTCCCCGCCGCCCCTTGCGGCTGAGCAAGCGCAGCACTAAGATTCTGTCAACACAATTCAGATATCACCAGACCACATAAAGCGGTCACAGTCACAAAAGGCAGGCATATGCGCGATCCGATCGAAACCTACATGAACCTTGTCCCCATGGTCGTGGAACAGACCAGCCGTGGTGAACGGGCTTATGACATCTTTTCGCGCCTGCTGAAGGAACGCATCATTTTCGTCACCGGCCCTGTGCATGATGGCATGGCCAGTCTGATCGTCGCGCAGCTGCTGCATCTGGAAGCCGAGAACCCGTCGAAAGAGATCTCGATGTATATCAACAGCCCCGGTGGTGTCGTGACCTCGGGCCTGTCGATCTATGACACGATGCAGTACATCAAGCCGAAAGTGTCCACGCTGGTCGTCGGTCAGGCGGCGTCGATGGGCTCGCTTCTGCTTTGTGCCGGTGAAAAAGGCATGCGCTTTTCGCTGCCCAATTCCCGTATCATGGTGCACCAGCCCTCGGGCGGGTTCCAGGGCCAGGCGACCGACATCTCGATCCACGCCCGCGAGATTCTGGAACTGAAGGAGCGGCTGAACAAGATCTATGTCCACCACACGGGACAGACGCTGAAGAAAGTCGAGGACGCGCTGGAGCGCGACAACTTCATGACCGCTGAAATGGCCAAGGATTGGGGTCTGATTGACGACATCGTGAAATCTCGCGCCGAAACGAGTGGCGCATGAGCGCGGCAACGGCCCGGATCACGATCAAATGCAGCGGGCGATGCAGTTTTGCATTGTCCCTATCCGGTCAGTCGCCTACGCTAGGGGGACATGAAGGTAGCGCGCGACGCACCACGGATGCGCCTATCGCAGTGAAGTCTACAGAGGTTTGAAATGCCGACATCCGATTCAGACAGCAAAAACACGCTTTACTGCTCTTTTTGCGGCAAAAGTCAGCATGAGGTGCGCAAGCTGATTGCAGGGCCTACGGTTTTCATCTGCGATGAATGCGTCGAACTCTGCATGGATATCATCCGCGAGGAAACGAAATCCGGTGGACTGAAAACAACCGATGGCGTCCCGACCCCGCGCGAGATCTGCGGCGTGCTGGATGATTATGTGATCGGACAGGAACAGGCAAAGCGCGTGCTCTCTGTGGCGGTACACAACCATTACAAGCGGCTGAACCACACTGGCAAGTCCGGTGAGGTGGAACTGTCGAAATCCAACATCCTGCTGATTGGGCCGACGGGCTGCGGCAAGACATTGCTCGCACAGACCCTGGCCCGCATCCTCGATGTGCCCTTCACCATGGCCGATGCG
This sequence comes from Natronohydrobacter sp., assembly GCA_007116445.1. Lineage (GTDB taxonomy): Bacteria > Pseudomonadota > Alphaproteobacteria > Rhodobacterales > Rhodobacteraceae > Roseinatronobacter. The sequence goes on along the minus strand of SKIM01000005.1, from coordinate 10,490 downwards.
ACCACATTGACCGAAGCCGGTTATGTCGGTGAGGATGTCGAAAACATCATTCTGAAGCTGCTGCAAGCGTCGGAATACAATGTCGAACGCGCACAGCGTGGCATTGTCTATATCGATGAGGTCGACAAGATCACGCGCAAATCCGACAACCCCTCGATCACCCGCGATGTGTCGGGCGAAGGGGTGCAGCAAGCACTTCTCAAGCTGATGGAAGGAACAGTCGCTTCTGTTCCGCCGCAAGGGGGGCGCAAGCATCCGCAGCAGGAATTCCTGCAAGTGGATACGACCAACATCCTGTTCATCTGCGGAGGGGCCTTTGCCGGGCTTGACCGGATCATCAACATGCGCGGCAAGGGCTCGGCCATCGGGTTTGGTGCCGATGTGAAGGATGAAACGCAGATCACGATCGGCGAGTCGCTGAAACAGCTGGAACCCGAAGACCTGCTGAAATTCGGCCTGATCCCGGAATTTGTCGGCCGTCTGCCTGTTGTCGCGACGCTGATGGATCTCGACGAAGATGCGCTGGTCACGATCCTGACCCAGCCAAAGAATGCGCTTGTGAAGCAGTATCAGAAGCTTTTCGATATCGAAGGTGTCGATCTGACCTTCACCGATGAAGCGTTGCGCGCCATTGCCAAACGCGCGATCGCGCGCAAGACTGGCGCACGCGGGCTGCGCTCGATCATGGAAGACATTCTGCTCGATACCATGTTCGAATTGCCGGGCATGGAAAATGTCAGCGAAGTCGTGGTGAACGAAGAATCCGCAACTTCGGCGGCGAAACCGCTGATCATCTATACGGATGCCAAAAAATCTGCGGCCAGCGCAGGCTGAGAACTGATGTGCATGGCCATGACATTCTGGCCATGCACATGTTGCTGTTTTTGCGCCCCTGCCAGACCCCATGATCACAGTGTGCTTTCGTGAGCACATTGCTGGAATTCCTGACGCTCTTTCTGACACAGGTGCAGAAACCAACTCTGGCCTTCCTGTTGGGCGGGATGGTCTTGGCGGCGATCGGCAGTCGTCTTGAAATTCCCGATCCAATTTATCAATTCATCGTCCTTGTGCTGCTGCTGAAGGTTGGTATGGGCGCCGGGATGGCGCTGAGAACCGCGCAGCCCTTGGACCTGCTGCTACCGGCCATGGCCGCAATGGCACTCGGGCTGTTCATTGTGCTGCTGGGCCGGGTCACACTCTGCCTGCTTCCCAAACTGCGCAAGGAAGATGGGCTTGCGACAGCTGGGCTCTTCGGCGCAGTCTCGGTTTCGACACTCGCGGCCGGAATGGCGATCATGGATGATGACGGCTTCGCTTATGAAGCATGGGCGCCGGCCCTGTATCCCTTCATGGATATCCCGGCACTGCTCGCAGCCATCGTCTTGGCACAGATCGCCCGGCGACGTGCTGGCGCCCAGACGCAACAAAGTCTGCGTAGCCTGATCTTTGAAACTCTGCGCGGCTCTGCCTTCTCGGCGTTGCTGCTGGGACTGGCACTGGGGCTGTTCACCCGCCCGGATCCGGTTTTCGACAGTTTCTATGAACCACTTTTCAGGGGCCTGTTGTCCCTGCTGATGCTCGTGATGGGGATGGAGGCTTATGCGCGCCTGTCCGAGTTGCGCGGCGTGGCCATTGCCTATGCAGTCTATGGTCTGCTCGCCCCGCTGGTCCATGGGGGCCTTGGCTTCGCGCTCGGATGGGCGATCCATCTTGTCACAGGATTTTCGCCCGGCGGCGTGGTCATCCTGGCCGTTATGGCCGCGTCAAGCTCGGATGTCTCAGGCCCTCCGACCCTGCGTGTGGCTATTCCCTCAGCCAATCCGGCAGTGTATATCGGGACATCGACCAGTATCGGCACCCCGGTCGCCTTGCTGTCAATTCCACTCTGGATGACCCTTGCGGAAATGCTGTTGATGCCATGACCACGCCTGCAGTCAAACTGACGATCATCGTAGAACGCTTGCTGAAACCGCAGATCGAGACGCTCATGCAACAAGCAGGTCTTGTCGGATGGTCAATCTTTCCCGGCGGCGGCAGGGGCACGCATGGTGTGCACCGGACCCAGGCGGCACAATTGGTGCGTGAGTTTTCCATCGTGAAATTCGAGATCGTCCTGCGCGACCGCGCCAAGGCGGAAAATCTGGCAGAGCAGATCACGCAGGACATTCTGGTCGAGCAACCTGGAATCCTGTGGCTCGAAAGTGTTGAAGTTCTGCGCAGCCACAAATTCTGACCTATGGCACGCGGGCTCAGCCCCGCGCGCGTCGTCCGCCGCGCCGCCCGCCTGTGCGTGCGCCCGCATCCATTGCCGCGCGTGACGCCTCAGCGAATGTCGCGCCATCCTTCATGCTTTCCAGCACTTTCGACAGCCCGATCCAGGCCCCGCCATTCGGGTCGTGATTCATCAGCAGATTCGCCGCGCGGATCGCTTCCATCTCGACCGAGCGCACCGGGTTCATGATCGCGCTGGTCATCCCTGCCCCGATGGCCATCGGCAGAAAGGCCGCGTTCACACCGTGCCGATTGGGCAGTCCGAAGCTGATATTCGATGCGCCGCAAGTGGTGTTCACACCCAACTCGCTGCGCAGCCGCCGCACCAGTTCGAACACCTGCTGGCCTGCTGTCGCCATCGCCCCGATAGGCATGACCAGCGGATCAACCACGATATCATGGGCCGGGATGCCGAAATCGGCAGCACGCTCGACGATCTTCCTGGCGACGGCAAAGCGCACATCGGGATCTTCCGAAATCCCGGTATCATCGTTGGAAATCGCCACGACCGGCACGTTGTATTTCTTGACCAGCGGCAGGATGGCTTCCAGCCGCTCTTCCTCGCCGGTCACGGAATTCAGCAAGGGCCGGCCGCTGCAGGCCTCAAGCCCGGCTTTCAGTGCCTCGGGCACCGAACTGTCGATGCAAAGCGGCACATCCACCAGCGCTTGCACCCGCGTGCATAGCTCGCGCATCAGGGGCGGCTCGACAAAATTATTGTCGGCATAGCGCGCGTCTTCGGCCATCTTGTTGGAAAACACCGCGCCAGAATTGATGTCGAGCACCATCGCACCGCAGGCAACCTGCTCCAGCGCATCGCGCTCGACAGTCGAGAAATCCCCGGCCTCCAGTTCCAGCGCGAGCTTCTTGCGGCCAGTAGGATTGATGCGCTCTCCGATCACGCAAAACGGCTCGTCAAAGCCGATGATCACAGTGCGGGTGGCCGATTCGATGACAGTGCGGGTCATGCGCGCTCCAGATTCAGTTGAGGGTCGCAGGCTGTGCGCTTGCACCGCCATGCGTCCGGGTCCAGTCAGTATTCGTCTTGATCCCGCCCAAGGGGAAGAAATGCAACTTCTCGACGGCGAAGGACGGATGCGCGGCCTTGTAGGCGGCCAGTTCTTCCACCAGCGCGGTCGGCTCGAAGGGCATGAGCAGTTTCGACACGTCCTTGGCGCGTTTTTGCAACACGCGCAGCGAGGGGCCAACGCCGCAGGCAATGGCGAATTTTATCAACGTCTGAAGTTTCGCGGGCCCTGCAACGCCCAGATGGACAGGCAGGTCAATCCCCTCGGAGCGCAGCCCCTTCGCCCAGTCAATGATGGGCGCGGCCTCAAAAGAGAATTGCGTCACAATCGCCATGTCGATGCCATTTGCGCGGGCGAATTCTTCTTTCCAGCGCAGGGCCTGCAAGATCTCCGACCTTCCGCCATCTGGACCGATATCGCGATTGCCCTCGGGGTGTCCTGCCACATGCAGGCGGCGGAAGCTGTCAAACAGCCCCGTGTCCATCAGCTCCATGGAGCTGTCGAAAGCCCCTTTCGGCGTTGTCGGACTGCCGCCCAGCATCAGCGCTTCGCGGATATCGGCCTCGCCCAGATAGCGCGCCACCCAATCGGCCAGTTCGCGACGATCCGCGATGATGCGCGCGGGGAAATGCGGCATCGGCTCCATGCCCTCAGCGCGCAGCCGCGCGGCAGTGGCCGCCATATCGGCAATCGGCGTGCCGTCGATATGGGCGATATAGACGCGCGTGCCCTCGGGCAGGATGGCGCGGAAATCAGGGATCTTTTCGGCCGTGCGCGGCATCACTTCGATTGAAAAGCCCTGCATCAAGGCTTCGACCTGGCCATTGACAGGTTCAGGGCGCGTCGGCGCAGCTGCCGGACGTTTGAAATCAAATAATGCCATCAGACCCTCCAGAAACCGAAAAGATGCCACAGATCATGCCCAACCATCATTGGCGATCAGCGCCCGCAGCCTGTCGGCGTCATACTCTGCTTCCAGACGCGTTGCGGTGGATTTCGCGACATCTTCATCACTGCCAGCGACGTCAACCGGAGCGGATTTGCGCCATTCGGCCAGATAGGCATCCGCATCTTTCGCCCCCACCCGCATCGCGCACCGATCGATCGCTTGCTCGAAGCGTTCCGATAGCTGGATCTTCTGCGCGCGACGCCCTTTGCCGACGATCACCTGCGCTGGAATATCCCGCCAACTGACTATCACCACCTGCGCCATCATCTTGCCTCTGTGTCGCTTTCCTGTTTCCGGTCTAGGCCTTCAGGCGCGTTCAGGTTCGACACCAGCGACCGCAGATGCGCAGATTGCGACCTGTGAAGAACAGAACAGCGGCTGACACAGGGTCTTGCTAAAACGCGGCCCTCGGATTACGCTAACATTAACTCGTATTTGGAGGGCGGAACATGGCGCCCGAGCGTCCCAATGGCACGGGCGCTGAACCGACGCTTTCTGGCACTGCAGTGGCACCTGCGGCGACCACCTCGGCAAAGGCCCCGCGCCGCCCCAGGCACAGCGAGCCGCAGCTCTATGCGGCGCTGGATCTGGGCACAAACAGTTGTCGCATGCTGATTGCGCGCCCGCGGGGCGGGCAATTTGAAGTCGTGGACAGCTTTTCCAAGGCGGTCGAACTTGGCACAGGGCTGAAAAGCTCTGGCATCCTGTCGCATCGTCCAATGCAGCGCACCTTGCAGGCCTTGCGGATTTGTCGCGCGAAGCTCGACCAGCATGGGGTGCGCAAGATGCGTCTTGTCGCGACCGAGGCGTGCAGACGTGCGCGCAACGGTCCCGAATTCATGCGCCGCGCGCATCGCGAAACCGGGCTGAAACTGGATGTGATCACGGCCGAGGAAGAAGCGCGGCTGGCCGTTGTGTCCTGCGCCTCGCTGGTCGCGCCGGATACCGAACAGCTTCTGGTCATCGATATCGGCGGTGGCTCGACCGAATTGGTATGGATCGATCTTTCGACAGTGCCGCAATCCAAGCGGAACAACGCGATCATGCATCTGCATCGCGGGCCGCTGATCCGCGAGCCCGCCCCTGGGCGTCCGCATGTCGTCGACTGGATCTCAGTACCGCTGGGTGTGGCGACGCTGAAGGATCACTTCCGCGAGGTCGATGACGACGCCGCCCGTTTTGCACTTATGAGCTGGTATTTCGAGGAGCAGCTGGAAGCCTTCGCGCCCTATCGCGATGCGACTGCACATGACAAGTTTCAGATCATCGGCACATCCGGCACGATCACGACGGTCGCCGCGTCCTATCTGCGGCTCAAGCGCTATGACCGCAACAAGGTCGACGGGTTGGTGATGAATTCCGATCAGGTTGACAGTGTGATCCGCGAATATCTGGCGCTGGGGCCAACGGGGCGGCGCGATGATCCACGCATTGGCCGTGACCGGCATACGCAAATCATGTCCGGGGCGGCGATCCTGACCGCATTGATGCGTGTCTGGCCGACCGAGCGCATGTCGGTCGCAGATCGCGGCTTGCGAGAAGGGCTGTTATTCGCGCAGATGAGCGGCGATGGCGTGCTCGATCTGAAAACCTGAAGAAAGCTCAACAAGCGCATGAAAATAAAGAATACATCCGGGCGCGGGCAGCGCGATCTGAAGGTCAAGGTCAAGACCGCGCGCGGGCGCAAGCTCAGCTCGACGCGCTGGTTGGAGCGGCAGCTGAACGATCCCTATGTTGCGGCAGCCCGTCGCGACGGCTATCGCGGTCGCGCAGCCTACAAATTGATCGAGCTTGATGACAAATATCGCTTTCTCGTCCCCGGCGCGCGGGTGGTCGATCTGGGCTGTGCCCCCGGCGGTTGGCTGCAAGTCGCGGCGGCGCGCGTCAATGCGCTGGGGGAAAAGCCCGGCAAACGCAAAGGCTATGTTCTTGGGGTCGATCTGCAAGAGGTCGAAACCTTGCCCGGAACCGAAGTCCATGTGCTTGATTTCCTTGAGGAAGGCGCAGAGGAGAAGGTCAAAGGCTGGCTTGGTGGCGCAGCGGATGTGGTCATGTCTGACATGGCTGCGGCGTCCTCGGGCCATAAACAGACCGACCACCTGCGCATCATGGCGCTTTGCGAAGCCGCAGCGCATTTTGCGTTCGACGTGCTAGAGGAAGGCGGCACTTTCGTCGCCAAGGTGCTCGCAGGAGGTGCAGAAGGAGAATTGCAGCAGCTTCTGAAGCAGAATTTCAAGAAAGTTGCCAATGTGAAGCCGCCGGCAAGCCGCTCTGATAGCTCCGAGAAATATGTTGTAGCGCAAGGCTTTCGTGGCCATTCCGCAAGTGATGCTTCAGATGAATCGCTTTGACCTGCGCCCCGGCGAAATGCGATTGGACACATCGGTCGCATTCGATGCCCAGCTGACCTTCATCGGCAAGATCGAGAGCCCCTGGACCCTGCAGAACGGCCCCAAGAACCTGCACGCCGCGCGCGAAACTGGTCACAGTGGTGCGCTTGTGATCGCGCCAGCCTTCCGCCCGGCGCTGGACGGCATCACCCCTGGCGCGCCGCTCGTGCTGCTTTATTGGATGTCCGAAGCCCCCCGCGATCTGCTGCGTCAGTTTCCCCGCCACCGCGACAGCGCCACGGGCACATTCAATCTGCGCTCACCTGCGCGCCCCAATCCCATCGGGATGGGCGTGGTGCGTGTGACCGGCATCGACATCGCAGCAGGCCGGGTCGAGATCGACGCCATCGATGCGATTGATGGCACGCCGCTGATTGATATCAAACCCCTTGCGCGGCGCGCAGACAGCCTGCCGGACTGAGATCGGAATGGGGGTGCTGGTCAAATTCGCCCTCTCAGCGCTTGCCCTGCTGGCCGCGCTGATCGCAGCACTTGCAGTCTCGCAAACGGCCCTTCTCTTTCCGCGCGCTCTGGTCGGCCCCTTGCCTGACCTGCCCTCAGGCACGCGCGGCTTGCGCCTTGACCGTCCCGGCGGCGATGTCCTTCATGGGCATCTGATTCCGGGCCGCGATCCCGGCTTGCCGGTCCTGCTCGGCTTTGGCGGCAATGCGTGGAATGCAGGTGCCGTCGCCTTGTTCCTGCATCAGATCGCCCCGGCGCATACAGTCGTGGCGTTTCATTATCGCGGCTATGCGCCCAGCACGGGGCGCCCCTCTGCGGCTGCGCTGAAAGACGATGCAGAGGCGATTTTTGACCTGATCGCCACTGAGGCCAGCCCGGAGATCATCGCGGTCGGCTTCAGCATCGGCAGCGGCGTCGCGGCCCATCTTGCGGCCACGCGGCCCTTGCAAGGCCTGGTCTTGGTGACCCCTTTCGACCGCCTGAGTCGCGTTGCTCAGGCGAGTTTTCCCTTCGCCCCTGTCAGCTTGCTCTTTCGCCATGAAATGGACGCCGCAACCGCGCTGACGCGCACAAAAGCTCCAGTGGCGCTGATCCTGGCCACACGCGACGAGGTCATCCCTCCTGCTCGCGCGGAGGCACTGGCCAGTGCCTTGCCCGAGGCGCAGGTCACGCGAATCGAGGCGGGTCACAACGACATTTACAACCATCCCGCGTTTGCCCCGGCCCTGCGCGATGCCTTGGCATGGCTTGGGGGTTGAGAAGGGCTGCACAAGACAGGGCTGGCGTCGTAAAACTTTTACCTGAAAGTCATCAAAGCATAACAACCAGAGGTTAACCACACTCGCGTGGCAACTGCAGAAGCGGGGCCACTTGCCGTCCAGCAAAGGGAGCAAGGCGATGCGCGATTACGAGAACGACTATCCTGATTTCACCCAAGGCCCCGACTGGGAGCATGGCGATGAAATCCCTTCCAACAAGTCCAACAACCGGACCTTCTTTGATGTGATCGAGGCGCGCGCGTCGCGCCGTGGCTTCATGGTCGGTGGGTTGGCCGCAGCCGTGACTGGCATGTTGGGTGTTGGTGTGTCGACCCGCGGCGCGCTGGCGCAATCCACTGCTGGTTCGGCCCTGCTGGGTTTCGCGCCAGTGCCGGTCAGCGAAGACGACACTGTGCATGTCCCTGCAGGCTACCGCACCCAGCCCCTGGGCCTGTGGGGTGATCCCATCAGCGGCAATATGCCCGCCTATCATGGCGCAAATACCGGCGAGGAGCAGGGCCATCAGATCGGCCAGCACCATGACGGGATGCACTATTTCCCCATCGAGGGCACGGATCCCTATGAAGGCTCTTCCGAAGACGGGCTCTATGTCGTCAATCACGAATATATCGAACCGCGTTTCCTGCATGCCGACAAATATGCCGGGATGGAAATGGATGTCCGTTCGGTCGTCTATCATGACGGCCAGCGCGACGATGACGAGGTTCTGAAGGAAATCAACGCGCATGGTGTCTCGGTCTTCCGTATCCAGAAGCAGGAGAGTGGCGACTGGGGCATAGTGGAAGACCCGCGCAACCGGCGCATCACCGGCAACACGCCGATGGAAATCGGTGGTCCGGTGCGCGGCTCCAAGCATGTCGTGACCAAGTATTCGCCCGATGGCACGCGCGCTCGCGGCACGCTGAATAACTGCGCGCATGGTGTGACACCGTGGAACACCTATCTGACCTGCGAGGAAAACTGGGCGGGCTATTTCTCGAACACCACGATGGAAGACCAGAAGCCCGACCTGCCGCGCGAACATGCCCGCTACGGTGTGTCGACCGCGCCCCAGGGCAGCCGCTATGGCTGGCATCTGGCCGCTGGTGGTGCCGATGAATATGTGCGTTTCGACGCCACCACCCGCGCCGAAATCCCTGCCGAGGACTACCGCAATGAGCCGAACACTTTCGGCTGGGTGGTTGAGATCGACCCGTTTGACCCGAACTCGACACCGATCAAGCGCACTCATCTGGGCCGCTTCGCCCATGAAGGCGTGGTGTTCGGTAATACTGAGCCGGGCAAGCCGATCGTGGCTTATGCCGGCGATGACGCACGGTTCGAATATATCTACAAATTCGTGTCACGCGATGTCTATGAACCCGGCGAGACCGACGGCTCGATCCTCGATCACGGCACGCTCTATGTGGCGCGCTTCAACGATGATGGCAGCGGCGAATGGCTGGCACTGGCACCAGGCCGCAACGGGCTGACCCGTGACAACGGCTTCGAGGATCTCGCCGATATCCTCGTCAATACCCGCCTTGCCGCTGATGTGGCAGGCGCCACCAAGATGGACCGCCCGGAATGGGGGGCTGTCGATCCGGCAACAGGCGAAGTGTATTTCACGCTGACCAACAACACCCGCCGGACCGAAGCGCAGGTGGATGCGGCCAACCCGCGTGCAGGCAGCCAGTTCGGCCATATCATCCGCTGGCGCGAGAACCGCGACGATCCGGCCGCAACCGGGTTCAACTGGGATCTGTTCGTGATCGCAGGGGACGTGGACAGTTCGCGCGTATTTACCGGGCATGCGCTGAACGAAGACAACATCTTCGCCTGCCCCGATGGTCTATGGTTCGACAAGGATTCGCGCCTCTGGATTCAGACCGATATCGGCGAAAGCGCACAGAACCGCGGCGATCTGGAACCGATGGGCAATAACGCGATGCTGGCCGCTGACCCGCGCACAGGCGAGATCCGCCGCTTCCTGACTGGCCCGACGGGGCAGGAAGTCACGGGCGTCTGCACCACGCCTGACCAGCGCACGATGTTCATCGGCCTGCAGCATCCCGGCGCGACCACGACCGCCGAGGGCTTTGCAAATGGCGAATTCTCGTCGAACTGGCCGCATGGCGGCAACAGCGTGCCACGGTCGGGTCTGGTGGTCATCACCCGCGAAGACGGCGGCATCATCGGCGCCTGAGCAAAAACAACGCAGGCCAGTCATCGACTGGCCTGCCCTTGCGCTTGACGAGACGCCCGACCAGAATTTGGTGGGTGTCTTTCATTTGGCTTAGGCGTTGATGATGTGACCGCCCTCCGAAACCGGGAGTTTCGTGGTTGTCCGATATGCGTTCGTGAAGAGGCCGGAAATCCAGACTTCCACCCGAACAAGCGATGGCGAGGCGCGGGTATTGGCGAGCAGACCATTCGGGAGAACCGTTACGAAGCCCGTGGCATTCATCCGGTTCAGGTTTGCGATGTCATAGGTGAGCGGCGTTCATCCAGATGAACTGGTCGCTTGGTCTCCAATCCCGGCCGGATCACGGCTTATGAACTTTCGCGGTCACATCTTCTCCGGAAAGACGCTCCGAAACCCGGAGTTTCGTGGGTGTCCGATATGCCTTCG
>SKIM01000319.1 GCA_007116445.1 Natronohydrobacter sp. | reverse complement strand
GAGGGGCACTCCATGATCTGCGCCAGTTCCGCATCAGCCGCGATGGCATAAAGGCTGAATGCGCCGCGCGCCAAGGGCAGATTGCGCACCAGCCACTCATTCGCGCTGATCACGTCGAACTGTTGCGCTGGATCGATCATGGCAGGGTTCAGCCAGCGCTGTTCAAAGCAGAACGGGCGACCATCGGCCAGATGAAGCGCGCGAATGTGGCGCAGAACCACGGCATCTGTCAGACGCAGCGCTGCGCGCACTGAAGCGGGGACATCTGCATCTTCACGGTCCGACAACAATCTGTAGCCATAGTCCTGCCCGCGCGCCTCCACCTCCTGACGGATGATCGAGATCTCGAATGTCGCCTTGCGCACGGGCGTCAGAGCCACGCGGGTGCCGCCCTTGCGCTTGCGTTCCAGATACCCCGCTGCCGCCAGATCACGCAGCGCGCGGTTCACTGTGGCACGCGCGCAGCCGAATTCCTGGGCCAGTTCAGCCTCATGCGGGATCAGCTCGCCTGGTCGCCATTCCTGATCGCTGATGCGTCGCAAGGCTTCCATGCGCAGCGACTGCCAGCTGATGGCGCTTTTCTTCATATCTGGCGCAGCCGCCGCACAGCCGCGCGATAGGCGGCAGAAATCGCGTCATGATGCATGTGCCGCCCCCCCTGCACAACATGTCGGCCGGCTGACCAGACATCACTGACGGCCCGGTCATCGGCCGCAAAGACAACCGCGTCGAGCAGAGTATCACCAGTGCAGCCGTCCAGATCAATATGGGTCGTGTCCAGCGCCACCAGATCGGCCAGCTTGCCCAGTGACAACACGCCTCCATCGCGCCCGGTTGCCTGTGCGCCACCGCGCGCGGCCCCCTCCAGCAGGGCGCGGGCGGTTGAGTTTTGCGCGGTTGCGAAGGCTGCGCGCGAATGGTCGCGCAGGCGCTGCGAATAATCGAGCGTGCGCAATTCTTCAGACAGGCTGATGCGGATATTGCTGTCCGACCCAATGCCCCAAAGCCCGCCCGCATCCCGATAGGCGATGCCGTCGAAAATGCCATCGCCGAGGCTCGATTCAGTGATCGGGCATAGCCCCGCGACAGCCCCCGTCGCCGCAAGGCTCTGCGTTTCATGGCGATGCATCTGCGTGCAGTGGATCAGACACCAGCGGCTATCGACATCGGCATTGGCCAACAGCCATTCCACAGGCCGCGCGCCCCAGGCTTGCAGCACTTCCTCGACTTCGGCGGGTTGCTCGGCCAGATGCATGTGCAAGGGCATGTCCGGGCGCAGCGCGATCGCGGCCGCAAGCGCGGCCTGCGACACAGCGCGCAGGCTGTGCGGGGCGATCCCGAGGCGCGCATCTGACGGCAATGCGCCCAGCGCGATCTCGGCCCTCTCGACAAGTCTGGAAAACCGGTCAAGATCATTGCCGAAGCGGATCTGCCCCGGCCCCAATGCGCGCTGGTCGCACCCGCCATACTGATAGAGCACAGGCAGCAGTGTCAGACCAATCCCTGTCTGATCCGCTGCTGCGACAAGGCGTTCGGACATTTCCGCCAGATTGGCATAAGGCGTGCCGCCGGGTGCATGGTGCAGATAGTGGAATTCTGCCACCGCGCCATACCCCGCTTCGAGCATCTGCATCTGCACAAAGGCGGTGATGGCTTGCACGTCCTCCGGGGTGAGGCGGTCGAGAAACCGGAACATCAACTGACGCCATGTCCAGAAACTGTCACGCGGGTCGGGGCCGCGCTGCTCGGTCAGCCCCGCCATGGCGCGCTGAAACGCATGCGAATGCAGGTTGGCGGGCGCGGGCAACAGCGCGCCGACCCGGATCGCATCGGGATCAGGGGCCGTTGCAGCCTGCACGCGAACAATGCGCCCGCTGTCATGGTCAAGGCTGACATCGCAGGCCCAGCCATCGGCCAAAAGTGCGCGCTGTGCCCAGATCCGGCCTGTGTGACGCTGCATCGGTTTTCCCCATTGACGGATATAATAAGTGCAGACATATTATCCGCGTTTGAGAAGGAATCAAGATGCAACGCCCTCATCCTCTTGTCCTGACCAATGCCCGACTGGCGACGATGGCCGACCCTGTGTCGGGACCAGGCGCCATCGTTGTCGAAGACGGTCTGGTGACATGGGTGGGCGCCCAGACAGATCTGCCGGCGGCCCATGCGCGGGCCGAACAGCACGATATGCAGGGCCGGCTCATCACCCCGGCTTTTGTCGATTGTCACACCCATCTGGTGCATGGCGGCCACCGCGCGCGCGAATTCGAGATGCGCCTCGAAGGGGCGTCATATGAAGCGATCGCTCGCGAAGGCGGCGGGATCATGTCAACCGTCATTGCCACCCGCACGGCCAGTGAAGACCAGCTTGTGAATACCGCCCTGCCGCGTCTGGATGCGCTACTGGCCGAAGGGGTGTCCTGCGTCGAGGTCAAATCCGGCTATGGGCTGGATCATGACACGGAACTGACCATGCTGCGGGTTGCGCGCCGTCTGGCCAGCCTGCGGCCCGTGCGCATCCGCAACAGTTTTCTGGGGGCGCATGCCGTGCCCAAATGGGCAGAGGCCGACAGCTATATCGACGAGATCTGCATTCCCGCCCTGCGCGCCGCCCATGCACAAGGGCTGGTCGATGCCGTGGACGGGTTTTGCGAAAACATAGCCTTCACCCCCGCCCAGATCGCGCGGGTGTTCACGGTCGCGCAAGAACTCGGCCTGCCAGTCAAGCTGCATGCCGAACAATTATCCCATATGGGCGGCACGGCGCTGGCGGCGCGGTTCAGGGCACTTTCCGCCGATCATGTCGAATATGCGACTGATGCGGATGTGCGCGCGCTGGCGGCGGCGGGCACTGTTGCCGTGCTGCTGCCCGGTGCTTTCTATGCCCTCCGCGAAACGCAAGTGCCCCCTGTCGAGGCGTTCCGCGCCCATGGCGTGCCCATGGCGCTTGCGACAGATTGCAACCCCGGCTCTTCGCCGCTGACATCGCTTCTGCTGGCGATGAATCTGGCCTGCACCCTGTTCCGCCTGACCCCGGATGAGGCCCTGCGCGGCGTCACCCTCCAGGCGGCGCGCGCCCTGGGTCTGCGCGACACTGGCGCGATTGCCCCCGGATTGCGCGCGGATCTCGCTGTGTGGGATGTCGAGACCCCGGCAGAACTGGCCTATCGCATCGCGTTCAACCCGCTCTACCTGCGCATTTTCGGAGGACAGCCATGCTGACGCTGACACCGGGCACCACAACGCTTGCCCAATTGGAAGCGATCTGGCGCGACGGGCTGCCCGCCCGCCTGACCCCTGACGCCCGTCCCGCAGTAGACGCCGCTGCACAGCTTGTCGCCACTGCCGCTTCGGGGCATGCGGCGGTCTATGGGGTGAATACCGGTTTTGGCAAACTGGCCTCGGTCAAGATTGCGGCCAAGGATACCGCCACATTGCAACGCAACCTGATCCTGAGCCATTGCTGCGGTGTGGGCGAGGCGCTTGATGTGCCGACCACGCGTCTGATGATGGCGCTGAAACTGATCAGCCTTGGGCGCGGCGCCTCTGGCGTGCGCATCTCCGTGATCGAACTGATCGAGAGCATGCTTGCGCGCGGGGTCACGCCGGTTGTGCCTGTGCAAGGCTCGGTCGGCGCCTCGGGCGATCTGGCCCCGCTGGCGCATATGGCCGCGACGCTGATCGGCGCGGGCGAGGCCATCCATGACGGCGCGCGCATGGACAGCGCCACCGCATTGGCCAAGGCCGGGCTGGCCCCGATCACGCTGGGGCCGAAGGAAGGGCTGGCGCTGATCAACGGCACGCAGTTTTCCACGGCCCTCGCGCTGGTCGGCCTGTTCGAGGGCTGGCGCAATGCAGCCAATGCCCTGATCACCTCCTGCCTGTCCACGGATGCGATCATGGGCTCCACCGCCCCGCTGGAGGGGGAAATCCATACTCTGCGCGGCCATCGGGGTCAGATCGATGCGGCCCGCGCCATGTCCGCACTGATGGCGGGCTCGCAAATCCGCGAAAGCCACCGCGACGATGATGCGCGCGTGCAAGACCCCTATTGCATCCGTTGCCAGCCGCAGGTTGCAGGTGCGGCCATTGATCTGCTGCGCTTTGCCGCCACAACCCTGGAAACCGAGGCCAATGCCGTCACCGACAATCCGCTTGTGACGCAGGCAGGCATTTTCTCGGGCGGGAATTTCCACGCCGAACCCGTCGCCTTTGCCGCCGATATCATCGCGCTGGCACTGGCGGAAATCGGGGCGATTGCACAGCGGCGGGTGGCGCTGATGGTGGACCCGACGCTCAGCCATGACCTGCCCCCCTTCCTGACGCCCGAACCGGGCCTGAATTCCGGCTACATGATCGCCGAGGTCACGACTGCGGCCTTGATG
>SKIM01000224.1 GCA_007116445.1 Natronohydrobacter sp. | reverse complement strand
TGCGCCAGCGCGTCCGAATGATCGCCCAGCGGCTTGATCGAGAAGGACAGGTTTGGCCCTTTTTCAGGTGCCGTCGAAATGGTGAACGGATGCTCGATCAGCGAAAACGGGCTGCGCGCTACTTTCAGCCAGGCGAACTGCCCCGGCTTCCAGCGCGTGAGCGCGCGGCCCTGCGGCGCCAGCTCCAGCGTATGGACGCCGCCGCGCTCGGCAGTATTGGCCACCACCCGCCAGGGATTGCGGCGCTGCAGCCAAGGCCGCACCCCATGCGTGAAGGCCAGCACCGCCATGAAGCCCAGCACCGCCCCCAGCCAGAGCGCGCGCTTCTGTGGCGTGTCGGTCAGCGCGCCCACCCCCAGCACATGCGCAATCGCCGCGATCATGCCCACGATTGCGAGCGTCAGATGCAGCCCGCGCCACAGCTCATAGCGCAGGCGCAGCAGCTTGCGAAATTGCGAGGTCACGATCAGCCCGAGGAAGCAGACCAGCGCGACGCGGCCCGCAGTCAGCTCCCAGCGCGCCTCAAATGGGTTCAGGACACCCAGCGCGGGCTCGTGAAACGCATAGAGCAGCCCGAAATGCGCCAGCATCAGCGCGACGGCCCCATAGCTGAGATAGCGATGCGCCAGATAGACAATGTCGGCCCCGAAAGGATGCGTGACCCAGCGCAGGCGGCCCGTCAGGATGAATTGCAACACCGCCAGCCCCAGCGCCCCAAAGCCCAGCCCCATGCTGAAATCCCATGTCAGCCCGCCGGTCGCGACCGGGCCGGACAGGCGGATGACCACGAAAGGCGCAGCCACAGCCAGAAGGCCGAGCGCGATGATCGCGGTCGCATGCAGCCAGACAGCCGCAGGTCGGTCATGCAAAGGTTGATGAGTATCCGCGACAGAAGGCTGGCGGTCGGACAGATGTGACGAAACCATGCCGACAAACGCAGCACAGCCCGTCAGGGTTCCCGGCCTGCAGGGGCTTCGATGCTTTTTGTGCCAATCTGATAGTCAAAGACCAGCTTGCCGCCATGCCATCCCGTCACCGCGGTCAGCCCGGCAGCAAGGCAAGACATCAACAGACCCAGCGGCAGCACGGCGTCCACATGATCGCCCACCCGGATCCCCCAATTCGCACCCAGAATTGACAGCAGCATCACCGCCAGGATGAAATGCGTCCAGCTTGCCGAGCGGTTGCGAATACCCTTCACGACCAAGAGTTCGACCGTTCCTGTGATGCCCGCGATCACTCCCATCAGAAATGCCCCGAAACTGGCCCAGCCCGCAGCCCGCGCCCAAAACGGGTCGGCCGTCCACCAAAACAGCAGATCTGCGCCCAGAACCGACATGGTCAGCGCAATCGGAAAGGCCACGAGCATGGCATGCAGCGGATGCCCGGCAATCGCGATCAGACTTTCCTTGCCGTGCAGGGCGCGATGTTCTTCGACCGGGTCATTGAGTTCGGGCGTGGTTCGGGTCATTGGGCCTCCCATGGCGGACTGCTGCGCTTTTTCTGAAGTTGCCGACAATTGCTGCGAAAAGCGCAGGATTCAGGGCGGCGCAGGTGTCGCGCTGCGCGGCGCAAGTCGGGCTGATACGAGAACGCATGTCTGGGCATGATACATCCCCAAATCAACATTACCGGGCCAAGAAATAAGTCTGTGCGGCATTTTTCAAGAAAAGACTTGCTGGCGTAGCACGCGTCGGGGCCGATCGATGGAGTTGCGCGGCCCCTGCCATACGAATGAGCCATTGCGACGCCACCGGTCAGACGCCCGCTGACGACAGGGAATGGCAAGCCTGCCAGCATCGCGTCCAGCCGCGCGACCATGCCCGCGCTGTTACGCCAGCGTCACCCAAAGCTGGAACATCAGCCCTGCGGCCAGCGCGCCGCCCAGCGACAGTGCGATATACAGCGCAAAGACCTGCGGTCGCGCAAGGGCCCAGACCGCCATCGCCGCCGGGATCGAAGTCACGCCACCCGCGATCAGGAATGCCATGCCCGCCCCCGGTGCCATGCCCTGACTGATCAGCCCGCCCACCAGCGGCAGCGCCGCATAGCCGTTCAGATAGGCCGGCACGCCCACCAGCGTTGCAGTCAAGATCGGCATCAGGCCCGCGCCACCCAGTGTGGCGGTCACCGTCTCGGCCGGGATCCAGGCCAGCATCAGGCTTTCGAGGACGAAGGCCAGGGTCAGCCATTTGGCAAGGAAGAGCGAGGTGTTGAGGCCGGTCGCGGCGAATTTCGTACGACGCTCAGAATCGGCCCAGAAGCGCCAGGCGACCGGCTTTGGCGACCGGACGCGCGCGCCCCCGCAGCCGCCATTGCCGATGCCATCGCGCAGCGGGTCTGCGAAGGCGCCGCCGCGCATCAGCGCATGCGTGATCAGGCCGCCCGCCAGCCCCAGCCCGAAAGCCGCCAGCGTCTTGGCCAGCGCAAATTCCATCCCCAGCACGCCCGCTGTCAGCACGAACATCGACGGGTCCATCAAGGGGGAGGCCAGCCAGAAGGCCATGACCGCGGACAAGGGCACGCCCATGGCCAGCAGTGCCGCGATCAGCGGGATCACTCCGCAAGAGCAGAAAGGCGAAACCGCCCCCGCCAGCGCCCCCAGCGCCACCATGGTCAGCGGCGCGCCGGTAAAGGCTCGTGCGATCAGATTATCCGCGCCGGTGGCCCCGGCCCAGGCTGCGATGGCAATCGACAGGATCAGATAGGGCGCAGTGCGCATCAGCGCGCTGCCCGCGAATACGGCGCTGTCGCTGGCCTGCGCCGGGTCGAGCACCAAAAGCACCCCAAGGATCAGCGCTGTCGCCAGCCAGACCCGCTGATACTGCCAGAGATGACGCGCGGCCGTGAACAGGCGCGCAGGCTTGCGGCGCGATGCGGTCAATGAAGTCTCTGTCATGGCCACTATCCTAGAAATCTGGTTGTTTCAGCTTAAGAGACGCGCAGCCCATCACGCCGCATCCCCCTTTGCGTGCAACGTGACGCCCACGCAGCATTCATGTGTCAGGAAATCCACAAGCGCACGCATTGCCGGATAGTCCACCCGGTTGAATACCTCACGCCCCTGCCGCTCTTGCAGAACCAGCCCGGCCTCCACCAGCGCCGAGAGGTGATGCGCCAGGGTCGAGGGGGCCATATCCAGATGGGTGCCGATATCGCCCACGCGCAGACCACGCTCACCCGCCTGCACCAACAACCGGAAGATCGACAGCCTTGCATCATGGCCAAGAGCAGACAGGGCGCGGGCCTGGGGAGTGATTATCGTCATAGCCACAAGATACCTACAATTCTAGTTATGTAAAGCTATTTGTGTATGCGTTAGTGGTCGGATCCCATCATTCCCCGCGCCATGCGCATACGCGAGCATGCGGATCGGAAGAATGGGCCGTCAAGCTGGCCCCGTGGTAACACATCAGCCTCATTCCCGAAGCTGACGCGGCCTTGATCCGTTTGGCGGCCACTGCGAAACCTGGTGTCAGTGGCTCAACCTCGGGGCCTTGGCCATTGCGCAGTCCAGGCGCCGCGCAGCAATTTTCAGACGAAACCCTGCGTCCCTGCGCGCGTCCAATATCACCCCCTCTTGGGTGGATTTGTGGTAGCTATCTGCCGACATATTGACCTCTGGCGCGGCAAAGGCCGCTGTCAAGCAGGTGTCACATAGGATGCTTATCGAGAGCAGATGCCATATTCCGGGACGCGATCATGACAAAGCCACCTATCGAAAGATCCGATGACCTGACCGAAGCCGCGCATGACTGGCTCGAAGCCGAACTCGCGGATGTGCTTGACGAGGAGTTCGAGCTGGAGCTGGAAGACGCTGTTCTGTCGCGCGAGATTGCGAAGATCTACAAGACCCGCCATCCCGACCTGCTGGACCGCAAGGTCTATCTCGAAAACCTGCTGCGCCTTCAGGCTGAGTTGATCCGGCTGCAAGACTGGGTACAGCATTCCGGCAGCAAGGTCGTTGTGCTGTTCGAAGGGCGTGACAGTGCTGGCAAAGGCGGCGTGATCAAGCGCATCACCCAGCGGCTCAATCCGCGCGTTGTGCGCGTTGTGGCGCTGCCGGCACCATCGGACCGCGAACGTTCGCAATGGTATTTCCAGCGTTATGTCCCGCATCTGCCCGCAGGCGGCGAGATCGTGCTCTTTGATCGTTCCTGGTATAACCGTGCAGGGGTCGAGCGCGTCATGGGCTTTGCGACGGAGGATCAGGTCGAGCAGTTTTTCAACGATGTGCCGGAATTCGAGCGCATGCTGGTGCGCTCCGGCATCACGCTGGTCAAATACTGGTTCTCGATCACGGATGAAGAACAGCAGATGCGCTTTCTGATGCGCATCCATGATCCGATGAAGCAGTGGAAACTCAGCCCGATGGACCTGCAATCGC
>SKIM01000070.1 GCA_007116445.1 Natronohydrobacter sp. | reverse complement strand
GATGATCTGAGCTTCAGTGTATCTGCTTGTCTTCATTCGAATTCTCCTCGTTCATCTTGCCGAGAAAATTCTACTTTTGCAGCCCCTTAATTTTGGGGGGATTACCCACATCAGGCTACACGCGTCGCTGGGCAACAAAACACCCGCTGAAGCGTGGCCCAAGCGCTTGAGCTATCTGAGGGTTCCGCGCACGGCGCGCTTGCCCACGCCCAAGACGATAACTATCGATCCCAAGGAGTCTCGTTATGAACGAGTTACAACCCGGGGTGGCTGGTCAGGACATATGCATCAACAAAGTTCCACATAACCCGCGCACGGAGGTTGCTCTGGCAGCCAAGCTGGGCTAGCGCAGCAGGGTTTATTGAGGAGGGATGCTTTTCATGCTGCGCGCTGATGACCGTTTGATTGTCGCCTTGGATCTGCCAAACCTGTTGGCAGGAATGGAGCTGGTTCAGAAACTGGGCGATACAGTGTCGTTCTACAAGATCGGTCTGGGGATGCTGACTGGTGGCGGCCTTGCGCTGGCAAACGAGCTCAAGCAGGAACATGGCAAACGCATCTTTCTGGATATGAAATTCTTCGATATCGGTGCGACAGTAAGCGCCGCGGTGCGCGGGATTGCGCAATATGATCTCGATTTCCTGACGGTCCATGGTGACCCACACGTCGTGCGCGCGGCGCGTGACGGGGCAGGCGGGTCGCATCTGAAGATTCTTGCGGTTACCGTGCTCACCTCGCTCGATCGGGCAGATCTGGATGCTGGGCTGATCAAACCCGGCGACATCACCGACCTGACCTTGGAACGTGCCGCACGCGCCTTTGAGGCCGGAGCTGATGGCGTTATCGCCAGTCCGCAGGAAGCTGCAGGCATTCGTGCCATGTCTTGTGCCTCGGGCAAGCTGATCGTCACGCCGGGGGTCCGTCCAGCTGGTGCACAGCCCGGTGATCAGAAACGCATTGCGACACCAAGCACAGCGCTGCGAGCAGGGGCGGATCATATCGTGGTCGGCAGACCTGTCTGGCAGGCAGCAGATCCTGCCGCCGCCGCGCGTGCCGTGCTTCGAGACATGGCAATGGCCTGACCACTGTCAGTGTTTGGCACCCCAGCTGAGTGAGGCGTGCTTGCGGGTGACGAATTCGCCTAGCATTCCCAGAACAAGCAGACCCATGCCGAAAAAAAGTGGATAGTAAAGCCAGGTGTTGACAGGCGTGTAATTTATGAACGCGTAGCCGCGCGCCTGGTCAATCGCATGAAACAACGGATTCCACAGAAAATAGATCAGATAGGCATCTGGCAGACTGTTGGCGAGGAAAAATTTCCCTGAAGCGACCATATTCAGTCGCGAAATGAGCATTGTGAGCAGTTTGCTCGCCCCCGGCATCCACGGTTTGAGCGCATAGAGCACGACGCCAATTGCAACGCCCGCGAACCAGACTGCTAGCAGCATCGCAAAGGCGCCGACAGGGTTGTATATCTCCACCGGGGTCCAGATTGCGTGATAGAGGAACAGGATCACAAGGACCGTGAGCACCTGGATATACAGCTCCCCGAGTGCAGCACCACCAATCGCCACGATCGAATTCATGGGGCGGTGTTTCATCATGTTGGAGGTCGGCCCTTCTGCCCCTGCCACCTGCCCGATGACCTTGATATGGGCCATGAACAGGAACACCCCGCTCATGAGATAGATCAGGGTATCGCCCCGGATTGCAGATTCACGCATGCCAGCAAAGATGAAGATCAGCATGAACACCGCTACCAACATCATTGTTTGCAAGATGTTCAGCATCAATCCGATAATGGCATTGCCATGGTTCTTGCGCACATTGCGCACCGCGTGATGGAAAATCAGCTCCAGAGTCTGCATCACCATCATGAATGTGGAACCGACGCTAGCGGCGTTTTGCATCTCCAGCCTTTCGTCTTGAGCTGTCATGGGTCATCGGATACGTATTCGGAGATAAAATAAGGCGAAAATCCATAAGGATCAATGAAACTCCCGCGTCGTAGTGATGTCGGGTTCGAGAGGGGTAAGATGGAAGATCTTGATCTTGCAGAAGTTGCCAGCGTGACGCGCCGTCTGGCCATCGACGCCGGTGCGGCGATCCTTGCGGTCTATGAGCGCGCCGATGTCGATGTGCGCTTCAAAGGCGATGAGAGTCCGTTGACCGAAGCTGATGAAGCTGCAGATCGCATCATCAGTGCGGGTCTGCGCAAGGCGTTTCCGGGCGTAGCGCTTGTAACTGAAGAACAGGCAGACAGTCATGTCGTTGAGGCTGCGCAGTTCTTTATCGTTGACCCTCTGGATGGGACAAAGGAATTTGTGCAGCGGCGGGGGGATTTCACGGTCAATATCGCCCTGGTGGAGCATGGCGCGCCGATCGCCGGGATCGTTTATGCACCAGCCAAGGGGCGGATGTTCTACACGACAGCGACTGGCGAAGCCGTGGAGGAAACAGGCCCGTTCGCGCACGATCATACGGGCACGCAGAAGGCACTGCGGATGCGCACACCCGATCCCGACGCATTAATCGTGGTTGCGTCCAAATCACACCGCGATCAGGCGACGGATGACTATATCGCGCAGTTCAAGGTTGCTGATGCGCGCAGCGCTGGCTCGTCGCTGAAATTCTGCCTTCTTGCAGCAGGCGAGGCTGATCTCTACCCGCGTCTTGGCCGGACGATGGAGTGGGACACGGCCGCGGGCGATGCCGTGCTGCGAGCTGCGGGGGGCGAAGTCGTGGATTTGAACACGCATCAGCCCCTGCAATATGGAAAAGCAGGGTATGATAACCCGTTTTTTATTGCAAAGCATACCGATATCGCCCTGCCTTGATGTTATGCGCGCATAACGTTGTGCAAGTACATGTTTGCAAATATTTATTTTATTTGAACTCACTCTGGCCTGTCTGGGCTTACCTCTTGGAGCGCAGGTGCGATGTTTGTTCCGCCGCCTGAACCTCGGGACCGTTGGTTTGCATTTCGAATGCATTGGAAGCGGCGGCGTTACCGGGCGCGGGCCATTTCCAAAGCGCGGGAATTGCGCTTGCTGAAACGCGGTATCTGGGGGCGTGATGAAATCCTGCTTTTTTGCACAATCCGCAATGAGATTGAGCGCATAGACTGGTTTTTGCAACATTATCGCAATCTTGGCGTTCAACATTTCATTTTTGTGGACAATGCCAGCACGGATGGCACGCGCGAAAAGCTTTTGCAGTGCGCCGATTGCACGGTCTATGGGACAGATGCGAGCTATAAATCCGCCCGCTTCGGTATGGATTGGATCAACTGGCTGATGCTGCGACATGCGCATGGGCATTGGTCCCTGGTCGTGGATGCGGACGAACTGCTGATCTACCCGTATTGGCAGACACGACCGCTCGGTGCGCTCACAAACTGGCTCGATCACGCGGGCCATCGGGTTCTCCCGGCGATGATGCTGGAGCTTTATCCCAAAGGCCCGCTTGATCTCGCGCCCTGTCATGCTGGCATGAATCCACTGGAGGCCTTGACTTGGTTCGACGCGGCGAATTACACGATCACACACAAGCCGCTGCTCGATTGCCTGCTGATCCAAGGCGGGCCGCGCGCGCGACATTTCTTTGGCGACACGCCCCATCGCGCACCAACGCTGACCAAACTGCCTTTGGTCAAGTGGTCGTTTCACAACGCATGGGTGAATTCCACCCATGCGATTTTGCCGCGCACCTTGAACCGGTTTTTTGACACGGAGGGGGGTGAGGCCATTTCCGGCGTGCTTTTGCACACCAAATTTCTGGCCACAGTGGTGGAAAAGGCGCGGATCGAGAAAGCGCGCGGCGAACATTTCGGTAATGCACCGGTTTTTGACAGTTATTACGACCGGGTCGCGGCTGCGCCTGATCTGTGGTGTCCGCACTCCACCAAATACAACGGGTGGGAGCAGCTCGAAGAGCTCGGCTTGATGTCACGCGGTGGTTGGGCATGAGCGTTTGGTTGCGCTGAATTGCCGATTGTAACTGGACAATAACACTTTCGAGGGAAGATTGTTGCAATTCGCGCACGGGTTGGGCAAAGCTTGCGCATAAAATTTCAGCCATGGATCACATGGCGATGCAAGATGTTGAGACTGCCTGCGAATTTTCGGCGCGGGCCAGCTACAGGCAATAGTATGGGTGTGTTACGGCAGTTGAGACTTAGGGCAGAACGCCATGCCAAGCTCATGCGCTGCCTGCGCAAAAGCGCATCATTGCGCAACGTTCGGAATAGAACCGAGAAACTGCGTCCGCAGGATGTGGTCATCTTCTCGACGCTGCGCAATGAACTGGTGCGGCTGCCGTATTTTCTGGACTATTACCGCGCGCAAGGCGTGCGTCATTTCGTAATGGTCGACAATGGCTCGACCGATG
>SKIM01000264.1 GCA_007116445.1 Natronohydrobacter sp. | reverse complement strand
GACGACCAAGTGGCGAAGATCGCCGCCAGCATGGCCAAGTTCGGCTGGACCGTGCCCTGCATGGTGGCCGACGATGGCGAGTTGATCGCAGGCCCTGGCCGCAACCAAGCTAGGGTTGACGGAGGTGCCCGTTATTCGTCTTGCACATCTCGACGAGGCTGAGCGTCGGGCCTACCGTAGGCTCTTTGTGAAGAGGGCTGCCATGGACGTTCGGATTCCTGCCGAAACGGCCTTCGACAACGGGGTGACGCGCATTCATCATCTTAAGGGCGATTCGCCAACCTACCCGGTGGCTTACCAAGAAGGATTCGGGTCTTGCCATCGAAGATGGGAAGTTGGTCGTCGAACAGATGTCGCGTTGTCGTCAAATCCGAAGCATATCAGAAATCGGTAGGTGAGCCGCCTTCGCTCTTGCGACGCGCAACGAAATCCAGCAAGGCCTCGCGCCGGTCTTCGGCCAGAGGTGGTGGCGTGAAATCGTCAACGATGTTGCGATAGATGCCATGGGCGCGGGCGATCGTGTCGGTCGCACCGTCACGTTCCCAAGCCTCGTAATTGCGCCAGTCAGACACAAACGGCGCATAAAACGCGGTTTCATATCGCTCCCGCGTGTGTTCTGTACCGAAGAAATGTCCACCTGAACCTACTTCCCGGATCGCGTCCAGTGCCAGTGCCTCGGGCGTGGTTTCATTCAGCACCGACTCGAAATAGCGCTGAATCATCTGCAGCATCTCGCAATCCATGACGAATTTCTCGGGGCTGGCGATCAGCCCACCCTCTAGCCACCCGGCAGCATGATAGACAAGGTTGGACCCCGATTGCACCGCCGCCCAAAGGCTATTGCACGTCTCCCACATGGCTTGCGCATCGGGAATATTGGCCGTGCAGACCCCAGAAGAGCGCAGCGGCAGACCATAGCGGCGCGCCATCTGCCCGGTCATCTGCGTCGCGCGCATATATTCTGGCGTCCCGAAAGCCGGAGCGCCCGAGCGCATATCGACATTAGACGTAAATGTACCGATCGCCACAGGCGCGCCGGGGGCTGCGTATTGGATCAGCGCAATCGCGCAGAGCGATTCCGCGATGGATTGTGCCACAGCGCCCGCCAGCGTGACCGGGGCCATGGCGCCCGCCAGCGTGAAGGGCGTCACCACTACCGGCTGACCCCGCCGCGCCAGTCTGAGCGCGCCATCGATCATCGGGAAGTCATGGCGCAGCGGCGAGACAGAATTGATATTGGTATACATATGCGGCGCTGCATCGAATTCGGCATCACTCAGCCCGGCCGCGATGCGCACCATCTCCATCGCATCCTCGACCCGCTCGCGCCCAAGGCTGTAGGCATGCACGACCTTGTCCGTCAGCAGAAGCTTTTCCGCAATGCAATCGAGATGCCGGACCGAGGCATGGATGTCGACCGGTTCGACCGGATAGCCGCCCGCAACATGGATGCAGTTGAACGTCTGCGTCAGCATCAGGAATTCGCGGAAGGTCTGGAAATCGCCAGTGCGCTTGCCGCGGATCATGTCCCAGCTTGAGGGCGGCGAGGACACATTGACGAAGGCCATGTGCTGATCCCCCATGCGCACGGCGCGTTCCGGGTTGCGTGGCGTGATGGTGAAAGCACCGGGCGCGCGGACAAGCATCGCGTCGACGAAATCACCGTCCATACGCACATTATGGCCATCAACACGGCAACCCGCTTCGCGGAAGAGGGCCAGCGCTTCGTCATTCAGGAATTCTACGCCGATTTCCGACAGTATATGCAGCGCCGCAGCATGGATGGCTTCGACGCCTTCCTCGTGCAGTGGTTCTGTCGGGCGGTCGTTGTTGACGGGCACGCGCCACGGCATCTGGTCCAGCCGAAAGCCCTGTTTGCGGCGTGCATTTCCGCCCCGCCCGCCAGAGCGGAGGCGTTTGGCGTCAGGGAGAGTTTCGGAACACATGAGCGGGCTTTCGCAAGAGTTGTTCTGCCAATGCTAGTATTGCGAGTTTTGTTCTGGCAAGCGGATTGTTGGCAACAAATAAGTGTCGAACTGCGGCTCCGCTCACTTGTTCAAACGGCTCTGAGCGTGCGCATCCAGTCCGCCGCTTTATGGGCATGAACTTCCGCCGCCCGGATATGCCCGTCAAAGCCTTGCGCCAATTCGCGGATCAGCCGTTTCGAGCGGATCAACAGATAGACATCGCCCGCATAGACGGCAGCGCGGGTGTAGCCAAACAGCGTCATGGGAGGGGCAAAGCGCTTGCGCCCGTCAAACAGATACATCCGAAAAGCCGGATAGAGTTCATCGACCGTACGCGCGATATGGTCGATCTGGCGTTGCCGCGAAGAGACCGCCAAGCCCTGCCAGACACCACAGCCCGCTGCGAATATCTCAAAGCTCTGTAGTGGCATGCACATCTCGATATCCGCCTCCGGCGCGCGCGACAGTCGGAGGCGGCGCTGCGTCTGTGCTTGCAGGCGGCGCTTTTCCTGCTCGGAACTTTGCGCCTGAAAGCTGATGATTTCGGACGTGCGCATCAGATCGGGCAACAGGGCCGGGACGTAGCGGATTTTCTGCCCTGTGGCTTCTTCGTGCCAGCGCTCCATCGCCGTGCGGCTTTCTTCATCCAGCGCGGCTTCGGTTTCGACCGCGTCAAAGCTCTGCGTTGCGGTACCGCTGTCTTCGGACAGGCCCAGAAGCCAGTCGGTCGAGACCTGAAACCGTGCCGCGATCGACAACAGCGTTTCCGCGCGCGGCAGTCGCGGGTCCGGTCCGGTCAGAAGCTGCGACAGGGCCGAACGATCTATGCCAATGGTAGCGGCAAAGCCCGATTGCGTCTGGCCGGACTGTGCCAGTAACTGCACCAGCCGTTTGCGGAACAGCGCCGAAGATTCCCGTTTTCCCATGCGGAGTATCCATCTCTTATGCTGTCTTTAGTAAACATATTTTCTCGTAGACAGCAATCTTCTTGAATAGTGACGAGAACACTCGCGTTGCAGGCGCAGCAGTTTGGGGCCACCGTTTGCCAAACAGCGACAAAAGGATGGACCGTGCGCCGGATCGAATGGCCCACAGTAGCGTTGATCATAGCCTGCTACGGGCTATGGGCTCTGGCTGGCGCATGGCTCTGGCCTGTCAGCCCGACCCTCGCGCTGGCGCTCATGGCCATGATGGCCGCGCTGCATTCGTCACTGGTGCATGAAAATCTGCACGGTCATCCGACGCGCCATCGCTGGGTGAATGAGGCCCTGGTCACGCTGCCCTTATCGCTGATCTACCCGTACAGACGCTACAAGGCCACGCATCTGGCCCATCACAATGACGCCCGCCTGACCGATCCGTTCGAGGACCCCGAATCTTACTACAAGGCGCGTTGGGCGCATGACCGGATGCCGCGCTGGCTGCAAAACCTGCTGCGGATCAACAATACGATGGTCGGGCGGATCATTCTCGGCCCAGTTCTAGGTGCGGTCGGTTTTCTGCGGCAGGAAACGCACTTGCTGCGCGTAGATGCGCCCACCGTGCATCGTGCCTGGGGGCTGCATCTTGCCAGCCTGGCACCACTTCTGGCCGCAATCTGGGCCTTTGGGATTCCGCTCTGGCTTTATGTGCTGACAGTGGTCTGGCCTGCCCTGTCGCTGATCTCGATCCGGACCTATGCCGAACATCGTTGGCATGACGCCCCCGAAGGCCGCACCATCATTGTCGAGCGCTCGCCGCTGTCCTGGCTGTTTCTGAACAACAATCTGCATATCGTGCATCATCAGATACCATCGGCCCCGTGGTATGACTTGCCGCGACTGTATCGAGCGCGCAGCGCGCATTGGCAGGCGCTTAATCATGGCTATGTCTATGCCAGCTACTGGGAACTGTTCCGCGCCTATGCGCTGCGGCAGAAGGAACCTGTGGTGCATCCGGTGCTCTACTGCCACGATCTGCCGCATAATCCCGACACGCCGCCAACTGCGACGCCACCTGCAGGCGGACAAGCCGCATGACCGGGCTGGCCACTCTACCCATGTATGACTGGCCAGAGGTCCGCGGGCAGTTGGATCGGTTCTACGCCAATTTGCGCGCGCGCGTCCCGCAACTGCCTGCCGCTTTGACCCGCCCCGAAACCACGCAGGACTTGCATGTCTTGTGGTGCGACGCGGCGCTGGTGCTCGGCCAGACCTGTTGGGGGCCAATGCAGGCCGGGCTTGCCGCACATGCCCATGTGCTGGCCCAGCCGCTCTATGACGATGTTCCGGGCGGCAAGGGCACGTGCTACCGCTCGGCAATTGTCACGCGCGGCGGGCGTGCCTGCCCGCCCCCGCCCCATGACGCCGCCGCACTGCCTGACGGGTTGATGGACGCACGCGCGGCGATCAATGCGCTGGATTCGATGTCTGGCCTCCTCGCCGTGGCGCAGGAT
>SKIM01000031.1 GCA_007116445.1 Natronohydrobacter sp. | reverse complement strand
CGCGTTTGCGGCGCAGTTGGAATTCTGTTGCTTTTTCAGGGTCAAACAGGATCACAGCCTCGACCCCCATCAGCCCGTTTTTAGTGCCGCCCAGCACCAGCACATCGACACCCGCACGCCAGCTCATCTCTGCCGGGGTGCAGCCCTCTGCCGAGAGCGCATTGGCAAATCGCGCGCCATCAAGATGCACGGGCACTCCATGGTGATGCGCGATGGTGCAGAGCGCGGTGAGTTCGGCCACGCAATAGCGCGTGCCGCATTCGGTCAGATTGGTCAGGCTCAGGCAGGCGGGCTGGACATGATGCACCACCCCGCGCCCTGATTGTGCGAGTTGTGCATCCAGCGCGTCAGGGTCGATCTTGCCGTCTGCGCCCGGCACATGAACAAGCTTCGCGCCGTTGGTGAAGAATTCCGGCGCACCGCATTCGTCGACTTCGATATGGGCGAGGGGATGGCAATAGACCGCGCCCCATGGCGGGCAGAGCGTGGCAAGCGCCAATGCGTTGGCCGCTGTGCCCGTCGTCACGAGCATCACCTCAGCCTCCGGTGCGTCGAAGACGCAGCGAATTTCGGTGCGTAGCGCGTCCATGTGATCGTCCGCCCCATAGCCCGAGGCAAAGCCGTCATTGGCGCGGATCAGGGCATTCATGATTGGGCCGGGAAGGCCGGACGTGTTGTCAGAGGCAAAAAACATGGCAGTGACGCTCAGCGATCATGCGGCGCGTGTCAAGTCGGTCTGACGGGGCGCACAAAGATTTCTCACTGCTGTTGGTGACATCATCGAGCGAATGTTCAGGTGTCTCGGCGACGAAAGTCCGGACACCGATCACAGACAGGCCCGTGTCCTTGCTGGTTTCTTCCAGCATCGCGATATGGTTCTCTGTCCCCTGTGCGAAAGCGGCGGGAACAAGACCCGGTGGAAAATTCTTGGCGCAAGCAATCGTCACTCCCATTGCGGCGGTCAGTCCCGCCAATCCCAGAAAACCGCGCCGCCCGACGCTTGCGTCCTGTGGCGCAGTATCGGCTGTCTGTCATGAGTGTCTTTCATCGTCGCATCCACCCCGTGCGATGATCGCATCGGACATGATCACCGTCCGAAGTTTCGGGACCATGCGCGGCGCGTGGGCAGTCAACTGTTTCGATAGGCTCGGGGCGCACAGTGCCGCGGGTTGACAGGCATGGGCAGGATGCGCATATCCCCTGCAGAGACAGGAGAAATGCGCATGTTCATCCAGACAGAATCAACACCCAATCCGGCCACGCTGAAATTCCTGCCCGGTCAGGACGTCCTGGGTCTGGGAACCGCGGATTTTCCGAACGCAGATGCGGCGCATAGCTCCCCACTTGCGCGCAGGCTGTTTCAGATCTCTGGTGTTACCGGGGTGTTTCTCGGCAGCGATTTCATCACTGTGACCAAGGCTGATGCGGTTGAATGGCAGCATGTGAAGCCGGAGATCCTCGGTGCGATCATGGAGCATTTTCAGTCGGGTGCGGCTGTGATTGACGGCGAGGCCGATGCCGGTCACGCAGCACATGACGGGCCGGATGCTGAAATCGTAGGTCAGATCAAGGAATTGCTCGACAGCCGCGTCCGCCCTGCCGTGGCGCAGGACGGTGGCGATATCACCTTCCACGGGTTCGAACGCGGCATCGTGTATCTGACAATGAAAGGCGCCTGCGCGGGCTGCCCTTCGTCGACCATGACACTGAAAATGGGCATCGAAAACCTGTTGCGCCACTATATCCCCGAGGTCACCGAGGTGCGCCCTGTTGCACTGTGATGACATCACGCTGGCTTTTGATACATCGGCCGCGCATTGTGCAGCCGCTTTGCTATGTGGTGATGAATTGCTCGCGCAGCAACATGCCGATATGGCGCGCGGTCAGGCCGAGCATGTGATACCAATGCTGGATGCATTGCTGGCGCAGGCCGGACTCAAGTGGTCTGACCTGTCACGGCTGGCTGTCGGCATCGGGCCGGGGAATTTCACCGGCACCCGCATCGCAGTGGCGGCGGCGCGTGGATTGGCGCTTGGCCTGGCTGTGCCGGCCATCGGAGTGTCGTTTTTTGCCGCGCGTGCGCAGGGTTTGCCGCGCCCGCTGACTGTGGTCGAAGACGCGCGGCGCGGCGAAGTCTACATGCAGCAATTCTCGCCGGAACCTGAGCCGCCATGCCTGTGTCATCTGTCTGATGCGCAGTCTTGCGGCGCTGGCGCGGTGGTGGGCAGCGCAGCCGAGCTCTGGGCGGCGCAAACTGGTGCGCAGGTGGTTCGTCCTGCCTATCCGCTAGCCGAGGCCATTGCCCGTGTCGCCTATGAGCAACGCAGCCAGACGCATCCGCGCCCGGCGCCGCTCTATTTGCGCGCGACCGATGCCGCGCCGCCGTCTGACCGCTCCCCGCAATTGCTGACATGACACCTGAGATGCTGGCGCAGCTGCATGCAGCCTGCTTTGAATCGCCACCACCATGGTCTGAAGATAGTTTTGCCGAGTTTCTGGTCGATCCGACCTGTCTGATGCGCGCGCGCACGCTGCAGCAAGAACTGATCGCCTTCGCTCTGTTTCGTGTCGTTCTGGATGAGGCCGAACTACTCACCCTCGCAACTGCCCCAGCGGCACGTCGTTCGGGCCATGCACGCGCAGTCTTGCGCGATGGCCTGGCGGCGGTCAGGGAACGCGGCGCAGTTTCCTGTTTCCTTGAAGTGGCTGCGGACAATTCAGCAGCTCTTGCGCTTTATCGCGACCTGGGATTTTCCGAGCAAGGCAAGCGCAGAGCCTATTACCGCGCTGCCGATCTGGCCCCGGTGGATGCGCTGATTTTGCGTGCGCCATTGTCGTGAGACAGTCGGCGAAGGGCGGTCTTGCACCGACACGATAATTTGCAGTTGACCGCCCGGTCAAATGAAGGGTTAATCAGGTCAACCACGCGCCGCGTCAAAGGCCGTGTAACGCACCTCTGCGACAGACAGAGGCCCAACAGGAGTATCTGCATGACCGTCTTCCAACCCTATATTTCTGCAGCTTCTGCCCTTGCGCTGAGTGCATCGCTTGCTCATGCCGACCCGGCGCTGATGTTCGATCTGGGGGGCAAGTTCGACAAGTCCTTCAATGAAGCCGCGTTTAACGGCGCGGAGCGCTGGCGCGAGGCGACTGGAGGAACATATCGCGATATCGAAATCTCGTCGGAAGCACAGCGCGTCCAGTTTGCGCGGCGTCTGGCAGAGGCAGGCTCAAATCCGGTGGTGGTGATGGGCTTTGCCAATGCGCCGACGCTGGAAGAAGTCGCGCCGGAATTTCCCGACACGACATTCGTGCTGATCGACGCTGTGGTTGATCTGCCGAATGTGCGTTCTGTGGTCTTCGCCGAAGAGCAGGGCAGCTATCTGGTGGGCATGCTGGCCGCGATGGCGTCCGAAACTGGCACTGTGAGTTTCGTCGGCGGCATGGAAATCCCGTTGATCACCGCCTTTGCCTGTGGCTTTGCGCAGGGCGCCAAGGCGGTCAACCCCGATATCAATGTCATCGTCAACTACACAGGCAGCACGCCGAGCGCGTGGAACGATCCGGTGCGCGGTGGTGAAATTGCGCGGGCGCAATTCAGCCAGGGCTCTGACATCGTCTTCGCTGCGGCCGGGGGCACGGGGCTGGGCGTGTTGCAGGCGGCCGAAGATGCCGGACTGAAATCGATCGGCGTCGATAGCAATCAGAATCATCTGCATCCCGGCTCGGTCCTCACTTCGATGCTCAAGCTTGTAGATCAGGCGGTTTTCGATGCGTTCACCGATGGTCCGGACATGGAAACCGGGGTCGTCACGCTTGATTTGGCCGCCGGAGGTGTTGGGTATGCGCTGGACGAGCATAATGCCGATCTGATCACAGAACAGATGCAGGAAGCCGTCGAATCTGCAAAAGCTGCGATCATTGCCGGCGAGATCGTCGTGCATGATTACCGCACAGACAGCACTTGCCCGGTCTTCTGATCGCAAATGATGCAGCAGGACACAGATGGGGTGCGGCAGGAAACTGCCGCCTCACCGCCGCTCGCGATCGAGTTGCGTGGTATTTCAAAGGCTTTCGGGCCAGTGCAGGCCAATAAGAATATCTCGATCAAGGTCAGACCGGGTACGATCCACGGCATAGTCGGCGAAAATGGCGCGGGCAAATCCACGCTGATGTCGATCCTCTACGGGTTCTATCAGGCTGATGCGGGTGAGATATTCATCAACGGCAAGCGTATCGAGATCACGAGCAGTCCCGTCGCGATCAAGGCCGGGATCGGGATGGTGTTTCAGCATTTCAAGCTGGTTGAGAATTTCACTGTGCTTGAAAATGTGATCCTTGGCGCAGAAGGTGCCTCACTTCTGCGTCCGGCGCGCGCCAAGGCGCGCGGCTTGCTGAAGGATCTGGCGCGCGAATTCGAGTTGCATGTCGATCCTGATGCGTTGATCGAAGATCTCTCTGTAGGTCATTTGCAACGCGTTGAAATTCTCAAGGCGCTTTATCGCGAGGCGGATATTCTGATTCTGGATGAGCCGACCGGCGTTCTGACACCGGCTGAGGCAGATCATCTGTTCCGGATTCTGCGTGGCTTGCGCGAGCAAGGTAAAACCATCATCTTGATTACGCATAAATTGCGCGAAATCATGGATATAACAGACGAAGTTAGTGTAATTCGTCGTGGTGAAATGGTCGCGACGCGGCAGACAGCGCAAACGAACCCGACCGAACTGGCTGAATTAATGGTGGGGCGTAAGGTATTGTTGCGCGTGGATAAAACCCCTGCAACCCCTGGTGCTGAAGTGTTGCGGGTGGAAGGCTTGCGGCTGAAGGATTCGCAAGGGGTCGAGCGGCTGCGCGGGCTGGATTTCAATTTGCGTGCAGGGGAAATCGTCGGGATTGCAGGTGTTGCGGGAAATGGGCAATCTGAGTTGCTCGAAGTGTTGGCAGGGTTGCGCGCGGCGCAAGGCGCAGTATGGCTGCGTGGGGCGCCCTTGCCTCTGTCTGGCAAGGGTTGCGATGCGCAATCGCGCCGCGCGGCGCGGATCGCGCATGTCCCGGAAGACCGCCACAAACGGGGGCTGGTGTTGAATTTCCGCGCTTGGGAGAATACGGCGCTGGGCTATCACCATGACGCGAGTTACAATCCGTCATCTTGGAAGATGGACCCTGGCGCGATCATCCGCGACACGGCGGAGAAGATGGCAGCGTTCGATGTGCGCCCGCCTGACCCGCACCTGAAAGCGCGCGGGTTTTCCGGGGGCAATCAGCAAAAAATCGTCCTCGCGCGCGAAATCGAACATACGCCAGATCTGCTTCTGGTGGGCCAGCCGACACGCGGGGTCGATATCGGCGCGATCGAATTCATCCACCAGCGGCTGATCCGTCTGCGTGATGCCGGGGCGGCGATCCTGCTGGTCTCGGTTGAACTCGACGAGATCATGGCCTTGTCCGATCGTATCCTTGTGATGTTTGACGGCCGTTTGATGGGAGAGCGCCTGCCAGAGGCCACGAACGCGCAGGATCTGGGGATGATGATGGCGGGTATGGCATGAGCGCGGGGAGAAAACTGCCGGAATGGGCTGATATCACGCTGGTCCCTCTGGTCTCTGTCGCGCTGGCCTTTGTGCTGTCTGCAGGGCTGATCTGGGCCATTGGCGAAAGCCCATGGGCCGCGATCAAGTTTATGGTCGAAGGGGCATTTGGCTCGTCCTATGGCTGGGGCTATACGCTGTATTATGCGACAAATTTCATTTTCACGGGACTCGCGGTCGCGGTGGCCTTCCAGGCGCGTCTGTTCAATATCGGCGGCGAAGGGCAGGCTTTGGTCGCGGGGCTGGGGGTGGCGCTGGTCTGCCTCTATATCCCATGGCCGCATTGGTCGCTGGCGCTTTTGGGCGCGTCCTTGGGGGCGGCGCTCTTTGGCGCGCTCTGGGCGCTGATCCCCGGCTATCTTCAGGCCAAGCGCGGCAGCCATATCGTGATCACCACGATCATGTTCAACTTCATCGCAGCGTCGCTTCTGGGCTATGTTCTGGTCAATATCTTGCGCCCGGCGGGCATGATGGATCCGGCATCGCCCCGGTTTCCGGCCGAGACGGTCCTTCCGCGCATGCATGAAATCCTGAGTCCGCTTGGGATCACTGTCTCGACAGTGCCGCCGCTGAATATCTCGCTTTTGATTGCGCTGGCGATGTGTGTCGCGGTTTGGTTCTTGCTGTGGCGCACGCGGCTGGGCTTCGAAATACGGGCCTTCGGGGAATCAGAGCCGGCGGCGCAATATGCGGGCATCAGCCCGGTGCGGATCACGGTGATTGTCATGCTGATTTCGGGCGGGTTGGCCGGGTTGATGGCGGTCAATTCCGTGATGGGCGAGCAGCAACGGCTGGTTCTGAACGCGGTCGAAGGCGCGGGCTTCATCGGCATTGCTGTCGCGCTGATGGGGCGCAATCATCCCTTCGGCGTTGTGTTGGCTGCACTGCTGTTCGGATTTCTCTATCAGGGCGGGGCAGAACTGGCACTCTGGACCTCGATCCCGCGCGATCTGATCATTGTAATCCAGGCCTTGGTCATCCTGTTCACTGGCGCGCTGGACAATATGGTGCGCATGCCACTTACGCGACTCTTTGCCTGGCGGGGAGCACGATAATGGATCTTTCCTTTTGCCAGGTGTTCTTTGATGCCCAGACCTGCCTCCAGGGTGCGCGGCCGGAAACTTGGGTGACGGTTTTCTCTTCCACGCTGCGGCTCGCCACACCGTTGCTGCTGGCCTGTCTGGCTGGGCTGATTTCAGAGCGTGCGGGCGTCTTCGATATCGGGCTCGAAGGCAAGATGTTGCTTGCCGCCTTCATCGCGGCGGCGATCTCCTTTGTGACCGGAAATGTCTGGATCGGGGTCGTCGCGGCGATTGGCGCTTCGCTGGTCCTCGCGATGTTGCATGGTGTGGCGTCAATCACCTTCCGCGGCAATCAGCTGATTTCTGGCGTGGCGTTGAATTTCCTCGCCGCCGGGATCACGGTTGTCGTGGCGCAAAACTGGTTTCGACAAGGGGGGCGCACCCCGTCGCTCTCGGGCGATGCGCGTATGGCGCGGCTCGATCTGCCCTTTGCCGAGGCGCTGCGCGATGTCCCGCTTCTTGGGCCGATCTATTCCGGGGTTCTTTCGGGCCATGCGCTGATGGTCTATCTCGCATTCGCTTGTGTGCCCTTGACCTGGTATTTGCTGTTTCGCACGCGGTTCGGGCTGCGTTTGCGCGCCGTTGGTGAAAACCCGGCGGCGGTCGACACTGCGGGCGTCTCGGTTACCGCACTGCGCTTTGGCGCTGTAGCCATCTGTGGCGTGCTGTGCGGGCTTGCAGGGGCTTATCTGGCGACGGGGCTGTCTGCGGGTTTCGTGCGCGACATGACTGCCGGGCGTGGCTTCATCGCACTTGCGGCGATGATCTTTGCGAAATGGCGGCCTTATCCAGCCATGGGGGCTGTGCTGCTCTTTGCCTTCATGGAGGCTGCAGCCAACACCTTTCAGTCCTTGCAGGTTTTTGGTGTGGCAATCCCGGTTCAGGCGATGCAGGCCTTGCCCTATATCCTTACGGTTGTCATTCTGGCCGGGTTCGTGGGCAAAGCCATACCTCCGCGTGCGGGTGGGCAGGCCTATGTCAAGGAACACTAACCCCTAACTGGCCCGGAGCGGGCCCGCAGGTATCTCATGCAGGTCTATCTGCCCATCGCAGAAACTTCGGTCAACGCCTTCACCTTGTTGGGCGTTGGTGGCGGAGTTGGGATGCTTTCGGGGATGTTCGGGGTCGGCGGTGGGTTCTTGATCACACCGCTTCTGTTCTTCATCGGGGTGCCGCCGGCGGTGGCCGTGGCCACGGGGGTTAATCAGGTCGTGGCCTCCTCGATTTCGGGCGTGCTGGCGCATCTCAAACGCAAGACTGTTGATCTGCAGATGGGAAGTGTGTTGCTGATTGGCGGTCTTGTCGGCTCGCTGATCGGCATCTGGTTCTTCAATCTGATGAGTGCGCTCGGTCAGATCGATCTGATCGTTCAGCTGTCCTATGTGATCTTTCTTGGCATCATCGGAGGTCTGATGTTGCAAGAGAGCCTGCGGGCCTTGCGACGTGCCAATAACCCTGCGGCAAATAAACGGAAATTACACCAGCATACTTGGGTGCATAACCTTCCGTTCAAGATGAAATTCCGCACTTCGGGATTGTATATCTCGATCTTTCCACCGCTACTGGTGGGAATGGGGGTCGGAATCCTTGCGGCAATCATGGGTGTGGGGGGCGGGTTCATTCTGGTTCCGGCGATGATCTACCTGCTGGGGATGCCCACCAAGGTCGTGATCGGCACTTCGCTGTTTCAGGTGACTTTTGTCGCGGCATTCACAACGATGATGCATGCGGTCACCAATCAGAGCGTGGATGTGATGCTCGCGGCATTCCTGATCATTGGCGGTGTGGTTGGTGCGCAGATCGGGACGCGCGTTGGCTTGAAGCTGCGCGCCGAGCAGCTGCGGATCCTCTTGTCGCTCCTGGTGCTCGCGGTGTGCGGCAAGATTGCATTTGATCTTCTCTGGACGCCTTCGGAGATCTATTCGGTCACAGTGCCGGGGCGGTTCTGATGCGTTCGTTTGCGATATTCATGGTTGTTCTGCTGAATGTCCTCCCGCTTCGCAGCGAAGAGGTGATCGCGGGGCTGAGCCAAAACAGCGTGTCGCTGACCGTGAATTTCGAAGGGTCCGAAATTCTGATATTCGGCGCGGTCCGGCGCGAGACAGCGGTGCCTGAGGATTCAGAGCTCGATGTCATCATAGCAATCGAGGGGCCGCCGCAGCCGGTCGTGGTCTGGCGCAAGGAGCGACGGGCCGCGATCTGGGTGAATACGCAATCGCAGGATATCCGCGCGGCGCCGAGCTTCTATGCAGTCGCCACGACCAGGGGGCTGGCTGATATCCTGTCCCAGGATGCGGATCTGACATACAGGATCTCGCCCCAGCTTGCGATTTTTGAAGCGCGTGGTGCGGGTGATGCGTCGGCCCGTGCGACCTTTACTGAAGCGCTGATCCGGGTGCGCACGGCCGAAGGGTTGTATCAGCAGCATGAAGGGCTGGTTGACATGCAGCGCGAGACGCTGTTCAGCACACGCTTGACGCTGCCCAAAAACATCGTCGAAGGCCGTTACACTGCACGTGTTTTTCTGGTGCGTGAGGGACAGGTGATCGATGAATTCGAGACCTTCATCGATGTGCAGAAAGCTGTTCTGGAACGCTGGTTGACCAATCTGGCCTTTGAGCAACCCTTCCTCTATGGCGTGCTGGCGCTGGCGCTGGCGTTGTTTTTCGGTTGGGGCGCATCGGCGCTGTTCCGGCTTTTGCAGGCTTGATCCGTTCAGAAAGCGCGAAAAGTCATGGTCGTCAGGGTTCGGTTGATGCCAGAGATATCGAAGAGCCGCGCGTTGAGGAATTGCCCCACATCTTCGCCTTCAGGGATGTAGATCTTGGCGATCAGGTCGTATTCACCTGACGTCGAATAGAGTTCCGAGACGATCTCGCGATCATAAATGGCATCAGCGACTTCATAGGTCTTGCCGGGCTGGCAGCGAAATTGAACGAAAACACAACGCATCTTGCGGGCTCCTGTGACTTTGGCGGTGTCCAGGGGGCTTTGCCCCCTCTGGGCGCAAGCGCCCATTCACCCCCAGGATATTTGGACAAGGTTGAAACGGAAAGGGGTTTAATCTTGCGCTGCCAGAACGATCGGCGCGGGCCCGGTCGCGAGGTCTTCGGTCCCGAGCGGAGAGCGTGGGCGCGCAAGCCGGTTGCGGATGACCCAGTGCAGGCGGTGTTCTGCGCGCGTGATTGCGACATAGGCAAGGCGCTTCCACAGGGCGATGCCACCTTCGCTGCGCCCGGCGCGGGCGGCGGCGAAAAGATCAGGTGCGAAGACTTGAACGTCAGGCCATTGCGAGCCTTGAGCCTTGTGGATGGTTACGGCCGCACCATGCACAAAGGCCGCGCCCATATTGGCGGCATAGGGGATGAAGGGTTCTTCATCCGGGTCGGTTTCGATCTTG
Source organism: Natronohydrobacter sp. (assembly GCA_007116445.1). Lineage (GTDB taxonomy): Bacteria > Pseudomonadota > Alphaproteobacteria > Rhodobacterales > Rhodobacteraceae > Roseinatronobacter. The sequence continues at coordinate 5,313 of SKIM01000031.1, read as the reverse complement.
ATGATCGAGGCCACCGAGATCTGTGGCTCTTCAGCACCGAAAATATGCAGTCGGGAAAAGCCTGGTTTGCGTCCAGCGCCCAGATAAACGACTTGTGCCCCCTTGATCAGGCCACGGGCTTCTAGATCGATGCGTTTTTTGCGATGTTTCAGTGGCAGTTCCAACCCGTCGCAGATCAGCGGTTCTCCGGGCAGCAGTGCGGTTTCGGGCGCATCATGTGCCCGGCGGAACGCAGTGATCAAACGCAACCTGGTTGCATTGCGCCAGACGAGGACAGGCGAACGCGCCATCAGGTCCGAATCTACGCGCTCGGCCAGTTGCACACGCTCATCCTGGCGCGCCGCTTCGGCAACACGGGTCTCGAAATCTTCGAAACCGAGATCTGGATCAGCGAGCGAATGGGCAAGATCGAGAATCGGATTGTCCTGTGCCTGACGGTGAATGCGGTTAAGGGACAGTTTCGCAGGGGCAGGCAGGCTGTCGAATACCATGCCGGCTGACTGATTGACAGGCGCAAGCTGGGCGGGGTCGCCGAAAAGAATCAAGGTTGAGAAGAGTTCCTGAAGATCCTCGAGCTGACGGGCATCCAGCATGGAGCTTTCGTCGATGAAGCCGATATCGAGTGGGTCTTCGCGCCGTTTCCAGCCTGTGATGAAATCCGCACCACGCAGGCCAGCTGCGGCCATGGCTCCGGGGATAGATTTGACCTGCGCGTAGAACGCATGCGCCCGGTCCAGTGCTGTATCGGTCAACCCTTCGATCGTCGGCCGCGTGATCGTGCCTGTCAGCCATTCAGCGATGCGTTCATACTCAGGATCATAAACCGGAGTGTAGAGGATACGGTGTATTGTCGTCGCAGCAACCCCGCGCGCGCGCAAGACGGAGGCTGCCTTGTTGGTTGGTGCCAACACTGCCAGACTGCGTCGCTCGCGTTTGCGGCGGCCTTCGTAATCACCAGAGATCAAATCCACCCCTGCCTGAAGCAAAGCGGAGGTCAATTCGGCCAATAGCATGGTCTTGCCCGAGCCAGCTTTGCCCATTACGGCCAATGTCGCGCGGCGTTCTTCCGAGACAGGCTGGCACGTCGCCTCTGCCAGATCGACCCCAGCCTGAGACAATACCGCAGCGATGCGGTCCCAGGCTTCGGCCTGATCATCGGAGAATGTGACGAGCGCACGGGTCATCAGGACAGCTTATCCCATGCCCCGCGCGAAGGGCAGGGGGATAGGGCCGAAAACATGCCATGTCATTCGCTTTGTTGGTAATCGTGTCGATCGCTTTGGTCGCAGGGCTGCTCCTGTGCCGTCTCAAGCTGGGCCACCTGCAATGTCAGGTCTAGCTGCTCCCTGAGCGCAGGCAAGTCATTGCTCTGCGCATAAGTTCGCAGATCGATAATGGCTTCTATCAGCCAGTCATGTGCCACGCCAGAAAGCTCCGTCATCGCAGTAACTTTACCACCAAGGGAGAGTATAGCGCGATGGTGCTTTCCAAGAATTTACGAAAAAAAATAAAATGCCGCACAAAGGCAAGAATGTGCGGCATTTCTTGTGCGTTTTACGTCCGGCGCGTTAGCGCTTCTGGCCGGCCTCGAGCGTATCGGCGAATGTCCGGAGTCCGGTCCGCGGTGCCTGAACCAGAACGGCCATATTTCCCGGCTTGTGCTCGTTGCGATACATTTTCACATGCGCAGCCGGGATTTCCTCCCAGGGGAAGACCTCGGACATGCACGGGTCCAGACGGCGCTCGATCATTAGCTGGTTGGCCGCCGACGCCTGCTTGAGATGCGCGAAATGCGACCCCTGCAGGCGCTTCTGGTGCATCCACATGTAGCGCACATCAAAGGTGCAGTTGAAACCAGAGGTGCCCGCGCAGATCACGACCATGCCGCCCTTTTTGACTACCAGCGTCGAGACCGGAAAGGTCGCTTCGCCCGGATGCTCGAAGACCATGTCGACATTCACGCCTTTGCCGGTAATGTCCCAGATTGCCTTGCCGAATTTCCGCGCCTCTTTCAGCCATTCGTTATATTCGGGCGTGTTGACTGTGGGCAGTTGGCCCCAGCAGTTGAAATCCTTACGGTTGATCACGCCTTTCGCGCCCTGGTCGAGCACAAACTGGCGCTTGGATTCGTCCGAGATCACGCCGATCGCGTTTGCGCCTGCCGTGTTGGCGAGCTGGATCGCATAAGACCCCAAGCCCCCAGAAGCACCCCAGACCAGCACATTCTGGCCAGGCTTCAGATCATGCGGCTCATGGCCGAAGAGCATCCGGTAGGCCGTGGCCAGTGTCAGCGTATAGCAGGCCGATTCTTCCCAGGTCAGATGCTTGGGGCGCGGCATGAGTTGTTGGGCTTGCACATTGGTGAACTGCGCGAAGCTGCCATCCGGCGTCTCATAGCCCCAGATGCGCTGGCTGGGCGAATACATCGGGTCGCCGCCATTGCAATGCTCGTCATCGCCATCGTCCTGGTTGCAATGGATGACAACCTCATCGCCGACTTTCCAGCGCTTTACCTTGTCGCCGACCGCCCAGACGATGCCCGATGCGTCGGAGCCCGCGATATGGAAAGGTGCCTTGTGCACGTCGAAAGGCGAGATCGGCTGGCCAAGACCGGCCCAGATGCCGTTATAGTTAACGCCTGCGGCCATCACCAGAACAAGCACTTCATGGCTGTCCAGGGTCGGGACATCAACGACTTCGATCTGCATCGCCTTGTCTGGCTCGCCATGACGTTCGCGGCGGATGGCCCATGCATACATCTGCTTGGGCACATAGCCCAATGGGGGCATTTCCCCGATCTCATAGAGGTCTTTTTCCGGCGCATCATATGCTGCAATGCCGTCTTGTGTATCGAGAGCCATTTTGCCTCCAAGTGTTGTCCGTTCTGGGTAACGGCAGGTTGAGTGTGCTGCGCTGCAGAATCTTATGCGGCGCTTGCAGCATGGATAAATTTGGGCGCGCAATAATGCAACCCTAAATATTGCCTTTTTGAAATTTTATGACCCAAGCCTCTGGGGGCTATCAGGGTCGCGTAAGCTGGTTTGTTCTGCCTGCGCGATACCGTCGGGCGAATCGCAACGTTGCAGGACAGAGGCCGCATAAAAGCTGAAAATGTCTTCTTCGCCGGGTGTGATGTCGATCAAGTCTGTACTTTGGCGGATCAAGCCGCGGATGGCCAACCCGGCCAACCCCTCGGAAACCGCATCTGGCGTGTCGGGATCATCAAGATGCATCCATGCACGTCGTGTGATCAGCTCTGCCCGCAATTCAGCGCAGGCCTGTGCCAACTCTTGTGGTGTTGCCTTGCCTTCGCAGCGCACCAGGGCCGCCGCAACAAAAGACACTGGCAAGATCGGAACAGCGGCTCTGATGCGCTCGATCAGTGTTTCGGCCAATTTCTCGGTACTCGCATCCTGACTATTCTCCAGAAACTGGCGCAAGGACACTGGCGCACCGTAGCAGACCGCAGCATAGCCAAAGGGCTGGAAGGTTCCGCGCGCTTTTTTCCACAGGATGCGCAATACATTTCCAATCACCACGCGCACCCGCACCGGGAAACGCCGGATCCCACGCATGCCCGCCTTGATCAAGACGCGATCTTCGAGGATCCGGTCGTAATTCAGGGCGACCGGGACAAAAACCACATCCGCGTTTTCATGTGGATTGAAGCCGCGCACGATGTAATGCAGCAATCCACGCTTGGCCGGGCCAACCATCCCGTTGAGACTAAGCCCGCCTTCAGGGAAAATCGCCTGCGTGGTGCCTTGCTGGATCGACATCTGGACGTAGCGCGCAAGAATGGCACGGTAGAGCGTATTGGAATAGCGCCGCCGGATGAAATAGGCACCCATCGCGCGGATCAGCGCCTTGAGTGGCCAGACCCGCGCCCATTCGCCCACCGCGTAGCTCAGCGCAGAATGGCTCGACGCGAGCCATGTAATCAGAACGTAATCCATGTTCGAGCGGTGATTCATCACGAAAACCACTGCCGCGCGGCTGTCGATCTGCCGCAGTGCAGGATCGTCGCCGCCGCCAATCCGCACTTTGTAAAGCCCCTGACTGATTCGCTGGGCGAGTTTGATGGCAAAACCGAAATAGGTCGCAGTCGAGAATCCCGGCACGATCTCTCGCGCGTAGGAGCGAGCCTTTTCGAATGCGACAGTCGGTGGCACGCCTTCCTTTGCCGCATATTCGCGCACGGCTTCCATGACCTGCGGATCGTAGATCAATCGCGTGACCTGATCTTCACGACGCATGATCTTGAAGGGTTCGATCGGGCGTTGCAGCTTGGTATTGAGCCGTGCAACTGCGCGCTCCATACGCCGACGGAAAAACCAGCGCACCGAAGGGAATAGAAAATGTGACGCGAAGGTGACCCCGGCAAAGCCGAGGATCAGCAGGAGGGCCCAGAAAGGAAGCTCAACGGTCTGAAACATAGGCTATATCTTGCAGGAAATACAGACGGGGTAAATGGCATTAACCAATTCAGACCGCGTAATAAAAAGCCCCGGATTCGCAGGATCCGGGGCTTCTTCAGGATATTGTCACAGATCAGCCAACCAGTTCGAGGCCGGCAAAGAAATACGCGATTTCCTGTGCGGCGGTTTCTGGCGCGTCAGAACCATGGACCGAGTTTTCGCCAACAGATTGCGCAAATTCAGCGCGGATCGTGCCGGGGGCCGCATCGGCGGGATTCGTCGCGCCCATGACTTCGCGGTTTTTCGCAATCGCACCGTCACCTTCAAGCACCTGCACCACAACCGGGGCAGAGGCCATGAATTCGCACAGCTCGTCATAGAAAGGACGTTCGGCATGCACCTCGTAGAACTTGCCCGCTTGCGTCTTGGTCAGGTGGATGCGCTTCTGCGCGATGATACGCAGACCAGCTTCCTCGAATTTGGCATTGATTTTGCCGGTCAGGTTGCGGCTGGTCGCGTCGGGTTTGATGATAGAGAGCGTCCGCTCGGTGGCCATATGATATTCTCCAGAATTCTTGTTAAGGCAAAGACTGCCCAGGCGCGCAGCCTTTATCATGGGCGTGTGACAGAGGAAAGACGGAACGTAGGCAGGGTTAAGGTGTGATCTGTCCCCAGAGGTCGTATTCACCCGCTTCATCGACCGTGACCGAGACAATATCGCCGACATTCAGACCCTCAGTGCCATCGTCGATGAACAAATTGCCATCGATTTCAGGCGCATCGGCCTTGGTACGACAGGTGGCGATGCCGTCGGCGTCGATGTCATCCACGATCACATCCATCTGTAATCCGACCTTGGCGGCCAGCTTGGCTTCGGAAATGCTCTGCGCTTTCT
>SKIM01000145.1 GCA_007116445.1 Natronohydrobacter sp. | reverse complement strand
TTGTCGAAATCGTCCATTTGCAGCGCACGGGTTTCATCCGTGCGGAACAGCCAGCCTGAGTAGATCTCAGGGAACACGCCACCAAGATGCTCTGGCGGCGCAGCGCGGGTTGCAATATGCAACTCGCCTTCAATGATCAGTTCAGCATCGGGATGCGGGTCCGCATGGGCGGTGCCGGTCAGCACAGCCCCGCACAACGCCGCCGTGGCCCAAAGCTTGGTCGTGATCTTCATGCGTGTCTCCTCCCAGACTGGCTATGATCGTGATTTCAGCCGACTTCGAAACTCTGGGTTTCGGTGTAGACCTCGCCATTGTCGTCATACCAGGTGAAGACGAAGTCACCCGAACCTTCGACCTTTACATCGAATTCGACATAAGGATTGGCCGAGATTGCAGGGTGCAATTCCATGTCAATCACTTGCTGGCCGGCATATTCGCAGGTGAAGCGGTTGATGATCTGGCGGGGGATGATTTCGCCGGCACCGTCACGGCGCAGGCCAGTTTCCATATTGTGGCTGATGAGAGTCTTCACCTCAACCACGTCGCCAGCTTTGGCGGAACGTGGAAGGCGGATGCGGGGTCTGACGTCAGACATGATGGTTCTCCTGAATCTTGCGTTGAAGGCTGTGGGGCAGGGGGCAGGTCAGCCGCCGCAACCGCCGATCGTAACTTTCACTTCGAGCGCGGCTTGCTTGAAGCTGCCATCGGGCATTTTCGCAACGGCAACCACGTCCTGCGTGCCGCCGAGGCGGATACGGGTTGCCGCGCGCTGCGAGCCCGCGCCTTCGCTGAAGTTGAAGGTCGCAACGCCAGGTGTCGGGTTGCCTGCGGCCAGGATCAGGATTGACGCTGCGCCAGGTGCGTCTACTTCCACCGGAACAGTATTGCCGTTTTCAGCGATTTCCGGGGCGGTAATCGTCACGCCGCCTTCGCTTACCGATGCGCCGCCCGTGAAGGCCGCAATCGCTTCGTCAACGGCAGAGGCGCTGGCCATTCCGGGCACAAGTGTCAGGGCAGCTGCGCCAAGGCCAATCGCCATGGTGTCGCGTCTTGTCAGCATTGAATTATCCTCTCATAGCTGTCGTTCGGATCGAGTCACTGAAACGCCATTACCACTCGGTCAGCGTCACAAGATAAGCCACGATGTCTTCGATCTGCTGGGCAGTCAGAAGCGTGGAAAAGGTTTCGGGGTTGTAGGGCCGCGATGTGTAGGCATCGCCGGGACGGATGTAGTCAGCCGGATTGTCATTGTAGAAGACCGGCATCATGCTGTCGGGGAAGACCCGCTTGGCATTGGCGACAATGCCGCGCAGTTCCGCTTCGCTCCAACGCGCGCCGGTGCCGTCCAGCGAAGGCCCGACATTGCCATGGAAGTCATGTTCCGGCATTGCCGAGTTTTCATGGCAGGACAGGCAGTTTCCAGCAGACCGGCTGGCGAAGGCTTCTGCGCCTGCGACAGGGTCGCCGGGCGCACCACTCAGAGAAGCGGGAATTGCGATCTCGTCTTCCCAGACCACATCGGCGGGCGAGATATCGGCAAAAGCACTGCCTGCCCAGAGCAGCGCAGACAAAGTGCAAACTGCGGTGAGTGATGGTCTTGTCATGAATGCCCTCCCAGTCGGCTGTAACGGTGATGCGCTCTCCCAAGCTCACCGTGCTGCGACAATAGACCACAGTATACCAATGCTGCAAATGAAAATTCGAGTTTTTGCATATTGATTTTTATGAATATTGGGGGGCTGACTTGCGCGCGTTCGATTGCGGCGCGCAAGTCCATGATAGAACGATATAAAATATGTGTTACTGCGCGGCGTCACGCAGCATGCGCGCGACGTAATGCTGGAAGTGCTCGTCGCTTTCATACCCTTTTTCGAGCACCCATTGCAGCATCAGCCGCGTTGTTCCGCGCTCGAAAGCACCTGGCATGACCATCACGGCGGCGTCGCGCATTGTCCCCGAATCGGGCGCAATCTCGGGCGCGAAAACCATCGTCGGGGTGAAAACCACACCCCAGCGCCGGGCCATGTCGCGCTCGTCCAGTGTGGTGCCGTCGAAATCGGTCATTGGCACATTGCCGAACAGATTGACCTGCACGACCATGAAATCCTCGGTCAGCAGGCGAGTGATTTCGGGATCGGGATAGACGTTTTCATGCATGCGCGTGCAGTAGATGCAGCCACGCTGCTCGAAGATGAGCAAGAGCCGCTTGCCCTGCGCTGCGGCGTCCTCCAGATCGTCGCGCATGTCGCGGAAAGTCTCGACGATCCAGTCGGGCTTGTGCAGCCCGTCTTCGCCGACAGGTGTCGCAAATACAGGCGCGGCGAAGGCCAATGCGGCCGCGAGAGTCAGGTGTCGTAACATCGCTCAGTCCTCCCTTGTCAAAAAACGGTCAGCCAATGGTCGCGAACCAGGGAAACACCTCCAGCATGCCCTCGGCGATATAGGCGATGGAATCCGTGGCGATCAGCACGGCAAAGAGCACCAGAACGGTTCCCATGACTTTTTCGACATGCGCCAGTTTGCTGCGATGTCGCGCCACCCAGTTGAGAAAGGGCCGCGCGAAAAGCGCTGCGATCACGAAAGGCACGGTCATCGCAAGCCCGTAAACCGCGAGCAGCGCCGCGCCCTTCCAGACATCTCCCATACCCGAGGCGATCATCAGAATAGCTGCAAGTGCCGGGCCCACGCAGGGCGTCCAGCCAAAGCCGAAGGCAAGCCCCATGACATAGGAGCCGAGCACTGTTTTCGGAGCGGCCGACGTCTCGATCCGGGCCTGCCGATAGAGCAGCGAGATTCGCAGCACCCCCAGAAAATGCAGCCCGAAGACGAACAACACTCCGGCCGCAACCCATCTGAGCGTGTCGCGATAGGCGATGAAGGTTTGCCCCAGTGCAGTTGCGCCCATGCCCAGCAGCATGAAGATCGTGGTGACGCCCAGTGCGAAGGCAATTGAGGCAGTGACCAGTCGCCGCTGCGCGCCAGGCGCCAGCCCGCCCTCATCGCGCAATTCCGACATCGACAGACCCGCCATGTAGCACAGATAGAACGGCACGATCGGCAGGATGCAGGGCGACAGGAAGGACAAGAGCCCCGCCAATGCGGCACCACCAAAGCTGATATCGAACATCCGGGGCCTCTCAGGTCGTGGCAGGGTTCAACTTGCCTGTGAGGGCAATACACATTAGAGTGTTCATATGTTTACATGCACCCGTCAATCCCTTCTCTCCGCCGCGATGCAGCACGCTTTCCCTCTGCTGGTCGCCGTTTCCGCAGTGCTGGGCACAGTCTCTGGTGCCGCGGCGCAGGAATTGCGATTGCTGATGGTCGAACAGGCGGGCTGCTATTACTGCCGTGTTTTCAATCGCGATATTGCGCCGGCCTACAAGGTCGCGCCCGAAGGCATTGCGGCACCGCTTGAACATATGCAATTGCGCGGTCCCTTGCCCGAGGGGGTCACGTTGACATCGCAGCCTTTCGTGACGCCAACCTTCATTCTGATCGGGCCGGACGGCGCAGAGATCGAGCGTCTGACGGGATTTCCCGGCGAAGATTTCTTCTGGGCCTATATCGGCGATATCATCAGCACAGCGCAATCGCAACTTGCGCCGCCGCCCGAGGGCTGAGCGCAACAGGACGTAATCGCAACTGTCGATGTCTCTGTCCTTGAAAGCGGCCTTGTGGTAGCCTGTCTTCCGAACAGGAGTGACGGCGCACCGAACTGGTGCAAGAAAGCAGCACAATGCCGGATGGACAGAATCGTGAGCGGAGCCCCTCCGCCGGGGCACGGGTTGACGTCCCCCTCTGCGATGGGGGCGATCTTCCTGCGACCCTTGATTTGCCGCTTGAAGCGCTGCAGGCCGAAGCGCGGGAGGCGTCTGATTTCCTGAAGGCGATGGGGCATGAAGGGCGTTTGCTGATGCTCTATTACCTTTGTGAACGTGACCATTCGGTGACCGAACTGGAGCGGCTGATCATGTCGCGTCAGGCCGCGGTCAGCCAGCAACTTGCTCGCCTGCGCCACGAAAAGCTTGTGACCACCCGGCGCGAAGGGAACCAGATTTTCTATTCGCTCAGTGATGAGCGCGTCCGCGAAGCTGTGCGGCTGATGCAACGCCTGTTCCGCGCGCCCCCGTCTGTGTGATCCAGATCAAGGCCAGCTGCGCTGAAATCCCGCATCTTGGCGCGATATTATGCGCAGGGTGGCCCGGATGGATTTTTATGACGTTATCGAGCAGGTCGGCGAAAGCAACCTTGAGGCGCTGATGGGCCTGGCCGTGGGTGTGATCTTCGGCATCGCCGCGCAACGCTCGCGTTTTTGCTTGCGGGCTGCCACAGTGGAATTCGCCCGCGCGCAGATGGGGCCGCGTCTGGCGATATGGCTGCTGACCTTCTCGACCGCTGTGGTCTGGGTGCAGGGTGCGCAATATTTTGGGCTGTTCCGTGTGAGTGACGCGCGCATGATGGCGGTGCCCGGCTCCTGGTCGGGCGCGATCATCGGCGGGCTGATGTTCGGCGCGGGCATGGTGCTGGCACGCGGCTGTTCGGGGAGGCTTCTGGTGCTGGCCGCCACGGGCAACCTGCGTTCGGTCATCGGCGGCATGGTCTTTGCGATCTTCGCGCAGATGAGCCTCTATGGCTGGCTCGCCCCTTTGCGCAACTGGCTGGCCGCGCTGTGGATCACGCCTGAGGGGCGCAATATCCACCTGCTCGAAGCGCTGCGCCTGCCCCCCGGTGCCGCGCTGTGGATCGGACTGGGGCTCGCAGTTTTCGCTGTCGTGCTGGCCTTGCGCAACAAGATCGGCCTGCGCCCGTTGATCTTCGCCTCTGGCGTCGGTTTCGCCGTGGCGATGGGCTGGGTCATGACCTGGACGCTGGCGCAGGCGAGTTTCGATCCGGTCAATGTGACCTCCGCAACCTTCACCGGACCGTCGGCCAATACGCTGATGTTCTTCCTCAACCCCAACCCGGCGCTGCGTTTCGATGTGGGGCTGGTGCCGGGCGTGGTGCTGGGCGCCTTCCTCGCCGCGCTCATGTCGCGCGAGTTGAAATGGCAGGGCTATGATGGGGCCGAAGCGACGCGCCGGTCGATCATCGGCGCGGCACTGATGGGCTTTGGCGGCATGCTCGCGGGCGGCTGCGCCATCGGTGCGGGCGTCACCGGCGGCTCGATCTTCGCGGCGACCGCGCTTCTGGCGCTGACCTGCATGTGGATTGGGGCCGCGTTGACCGACCTTCTGGTCGATCAGCGCAGGCCTGAGCCGCTCGCGGCCTGATACTCAGGCGTCGAGGTTTTCGACGCTCAGCGCATTTCGCTGGATGAATTCGCGGCGCGGCTCCACCACATCGCCCATCAGCTTGGTGAAGATGTCATCGGCCTCGGCCAGATCGTCGATCTTGACCTGCAGGAGCGTGCGCGCTTCGGGGTCCAGCGTCGTTTCCCACAACTGGTCGGGATTCATTTCGCCCAGACCCTTGTAGCGTTGCAGCGACAGGCCCTTTTCGCCTTCGGTCAGAATGGCGCTCAGCAGATCCACAGGCCCGTAAATCTTCTGCTTGCGGTCGCGTCGGACCAGTTCTGCGGGCTTGCCATAGACATCCTGCAGGCTCTGGGTGTGGGCCGCCAGCCTGCGCGCTTCGCCCGAACGCAGCACGGCGCCATCGAGCCTGCGCACTTCCTCAACCCCGCGCAATGAGCGCGCCAGTCGCAGCCCACTGTCCTGCGTGGGCCGCCCTTCCCAGCCGCGTTCATATTCCGCAGCGATCAGATCCAGCCGCGCGGCCACGGAATCAGCGAGTGCTTGCGGATTCGTGGCAAGCGCTTCAGCTTGCAGAGCGCCCGCAATCGCGGCCTGTTCGAGGATATGCTGCGGGTAATTCGTCGGAAAGGCTTGCAGCGATTTGCGCACGGTCCGCGCCTCGGTGACGATCCGCGCCAGATCCTGCCCGACAATTTCCTCGCCGGTGGCCAGCCGCAGCATCGCGCCCTCCACGCCCATATCGATCAGATAATCTTCCAGCGCGGTCTTGTCTTTCAGATAGACCTCCGACTTGCCGCGCGCGACTTTGTAAAGCGGCGGCTCGGCGATATAGAGATGGCCCGCTTCGATCAGTTCGGGCATCTGCCGGAAGAAGAAGGTCAGCAAAAGCGTGCGGATATGTGCGCCGTCCACATCGGCGTCGGTCATGATGACGATCTTGTGGTAGCGCAGTTTCGACAGGTCAAATTCGTCGCGCCCGATGCCTGTGCCAAGTGCCGTGATCAGCGTGCCGATTTCCTGACTGCTCAGCATCCGGTCAAACCGCGCGCGTTCCACATTCAGGATCTTGCCCTTCAGCGGCAGCACGGCCTGATTTTGGCGCGAGCGCCCCTGTTTGGCAGAGCCACCGGCCGAGTCACCCTCGACCAGAAACAGTTCCGACTTGGCCGGGTCGCGCTCCTGACAATCGGCAAGCTTGCCGGGCAGCGAGGCCACATCCAGCGCCGTCTTGCGCCGCGTCAATTCGCGCGCCTTGCGGGCGGCCTCGCGCGCGAGCGCCGCCTCGATGATCTTGCCGACAATGCCGCGCGCAAGTTGCGGGTTTTCCTCAAACCACTCCGCCAGTTTTTCGTTCACAAGGCTTTCCACCGCCGGGCGGACCTCTGACGACACGAGTTTGTCCTTGGTCTGGCTGGAGAATTTCGGATCCGGCACTTTCACCGAGAGCACGCAGGTCAGCCCCTCGCGCGCATCATCGCCGGTGAAATTCACCTTTTCCTTCTTGGCGATCCCGCTCGATTGCGCATAGGCGTTGATTGTGCGCGTCAGCGCGCCACGAAAGCCCGCCATATGGGTGCCGCCATCGCGCTGCGGGATATTGTTGGTGAAGGGCAGCACGGTCTCGTGATAGCTGTCATTCCACCACATCGCGACCTCGACCCCGATCCCGTCGCGCTCGCCGTTGATATAGATGGGTTCGGGCATGACGGGCGTCTTCGAACGGTCCAGATGGCGGACGAATTCGCGCACGCCGCCCTCATAGAAAAGTTCAGATTTCAACATTTCGGCGGGGCGGTGGTCCTCAAGGATGATCCGCACCCCTGAGTTCAGAAAAGCCAGTTCGCGCAGGCGGTTCTCAAGCGTCTTGAAGCTGTAATCGAGGTTCGAAAAGGTCGTCGTCGATGCCAGAAATCGAACCTCGGTGCCAGTTTTGTCGCCCGCATCGCCCACGACTTCCAGATGCCGCACTGTATCGCCGCGTTCAAACCGCGCGACATGCTCGCGCCCCGCGCGCCAGATACGCAATTCCAGCCAGTCAGACAGCGCATTGACCACGGACACGCCGACCCCGTGCAACCCGCCCGAGACCTTGTAGCTGTTCTGGTCGAATTTGCCGCCCGCATGCAGCTGCGTCATGATCACTTCGGCCGCCGAGACGCCTTCCTCGGCATGAATATCTGTCGGAATCCCGCGCCCATTGTCCATGACCGACACCGAGCTGTCGGCATGGATGATCACACTCACGAAATCCGCGTGCCCCGCCAGCGCTTCGTCTATGCCGTTATCGACGACCTCATAGACCATGTGATGCAGGCCAGACCCGTCATCCGTGTCGCCGATATACATGCCCGGACGCTTGCGGACAGCGTCCAACCCCTTGAGAACCTTGATGGAATCAGCGCCATATTCCTCGCGCTTCGCGGCTTCAGCAGACATGCAGAAAAATCCTCGTTAGACTGCCGCCCTTATAGGCAGTTATCGCGGGATTGTCACGCGCCAGCCACAAGATTTAGCGGTTTTCCCCGCTGCCCCGCCCCTGGCTTTCATCTTTGTCCAAATATCCTCGGGGGGCTGAATTGCGGCTCTGCCGCAAGAAGGGGGGCAGACAGCCCCCCTTGCGACGCTGGCGGCTCATGCTCAGCGCTCGTTTTCCAGCACGATCCCCATCAGCGCGTAAGTCAGCTGCGCCGCCGTGAAGTTCCACACGTCCCAGCCTTCAATCGGGGCGAGTTCGACCACATCAAGCCCCACGCAGCGCCGACCGCGCAGACCCGAGCGTACAAGCGCGAGCGACTGGTAATAGCCAAGGCCCCCCGGAACCGGCGTGCCGGTCGCAGGCATGAGCGCCGCGTCCAGCCCATCGACATCAAAGCTGACATAGACATCTTCGGGGAAATCTTCAGGCAGGGTGATCTCGTGGATATTGCCGCTGACCAGCTCTTCCGCATCGATGAAAATCACGTCATTGCGGGCGCGACATTCGGCCTCCTCAGTGCAAAGCGCGCGCACGCCATATTGCGCGAGGCGGCAGCCTTCTTCCTCGACCAGAAGCTGCATGACCGAGGCATGGGAGTGGCGGAAATCCTGATAGGCATGGCGCAGATCGGCATGGGCGTCGATCTGAAGGATCCCCACCGGACGCCCGAGCGCACGTTTGACCCCCAGAATAGCGGCCCATGACAGGCTGTGCTCGCCGCCCAGCGTGACCGGCAGCTTGCCTGCGCGCACAATGCTTTCAGTGCGCGCCGCCAGCGTGTCGAGCGCGTATTCCAGCGGAACGGAGCAATCAATTGCGGGCGTAGTGAAGATGCCCGCGGCGCAGGGCTCAAACCCCCGCCAGAGGCGTTCGAGCTGGTCGGAGGCCTCGATCAGCGCGGCTGGGCCGTTCGCTGTGCCCGACCCGTAGGAGACGGTTTTTTCCAGCGGCATGGGCACGACATGAAACCGTGCGTCATGGCTGCGTTCATCGAGGGTCAATTCAGAGTTAAGGAAATTCACGAAAGCCGTCCCTTGAAGTCCTGATAGTCGAATTGGCGGATCACGCGCAGCGCATCCGTTTCGCTGTTCCACACAGCCAGCGCAGGCAGGCGCACGCCGTTGAAGGTCGTGGTCTTGACCATCGAATAATGCGCCTGATCAAGGAACGCGATGCGTTGGCCGATTTCCGGCACGTCCGCAAACGCATAGCGCCCGATCACATCACCGGCGAGGCAGCTCGGTCCGCCCAGCCGGACCTGCGCAGGGCCGGTTTCGCCGAGCAGGGCAGGGCGGTAGGGGGCCTCGATCACATCGGGCATGTGGCAGGTCGCAGAGATATCAAGAATCGCGTTCGGGCCGTCATTTTCGACGACATCCAGCACTTCGCCGACCAGAATGCCCGCATCGAGCGCGACCGCCTCGCCAGGTTCCAGATAGCACTGCAGGCCGGTTTCCGCAGTCACGCGTTGCAGGAATTTGATCAGTCCTTCGCGGTCGTAATCGGCGCGCGTGATATGGTGGCCACCGCCGAAATTGATCCATTTCAGGCGCGGTGCAAGCGCGCGGATCTGGGGCGCGATATGGTCCCAGATGGCCAGAAGCGGCCCCAGATCCTGCTCGCAGAGCGTGTGCATATGCAGCCCATCGACGCCTTCCAGCGCTTCCGCGTCGATTTGCTCCATCGGCGTGCCAAGCCGCGAGCCGGGCGCTGCTGGGTCGTATTTCGCGTCTTCGCCCATCGGCAGACCGGGGTTGAAGCGCAGGCCGACATGCACATCCTTGCCGCTCTCGCGGATCAGGGCCGCGAAACGGTCCTTGGCAGCAGGCGTGTTGAAGACGATGTGATCGGACAGGCGGATGATCTCGCTCATCTCATCGGCCTTGTAGCCCGCCGAGAAGGTCTCGACGATCCCGCCATAATGCTCGCGTCCCAGCCGCGCTTCCCACAGCCCCGACGCACAGACGCCGGACAGGTGGCGCGACACCAGCGGCGCAAGTTCCCACATGGAAAAGGCTTTCAGCGCGCAAAGCACTGTCGCGCCAGACCGCGCCTGAATATCCGCCAGCACGCGCAGATTGGCCTCAAGCCGCGCTTCATCGACCACGAAACAGGGCGAGGGCACGCGGGACAGGTCGAACCGGGCAAACGCGCCCGGATCGCCTGCATGGGTCTGCATAGCCATCAGAAATCAACCGGGGCCGAGAGTTCCGTCAACGTCCACGGCAACCTGTGCTGGTTCAGCATCTCCATGAACGGATCGGGGTCGAGCTGTTCGGTGTTGAACACGCCCGCGCCCGACCATGTGCCATTCAGCATCAGGGCCGCGCCGATGAAGGCCGGCACGCCGGTCGTGTAGCTGACGGCCTGCGATCCGACCTCGCGGTAGCATTCTTCATGGTCGCAGATATTGTTGATGTAGAAGGTTTTTTCGCCTGAGCCATCCTTGGCGGGCCCGGTGATGATATCGCCGATATTGGTCTTGCCCTTGGTGCGCTCGCCCAGATCGCCGGGATTGGGCAGCACGGCTTTCAGGAATTGCAGCGGGATGATCTGATGGCCCTCATACTCGACCGGCTCGATCGAGGTCATCCCGACATTCTGCAAGACCGTCACATGATTGATATAGGCATCGCCGAAGGTCATCCAGAAGCGCGCGCGCTCGATCTCGGGGAAATGGGTCACGAGCGACTCCAGCTCCTCGTGATACATCAGATACATGTTCTTGGGGCCGACCTGATCGAAGTCGAATTCGACCTTGGTGGACATGGCCGGGCTTGTGACCCAGCCGCCGTTTTCCCAGTGCCGCACTTCGGCCGTCACTTCGCGGATGTTGATTTCCGGGTTGAAATTGGTGGCGAACGGGTGGCCGTGATCGCCGCCATTGCAGTCTAGAATGTCGATCAGCCGGATGCCCGACAGATGGTGCTTGCGCACATAGGCCGCGAAGATCGAGGTCACGCCGGGATCAAAGCCCACGCCGAGCGCCGCCATCAGGCCCGCTTTCTCGAAACGCTCATGCAGCTTCCACTGGTGCGAATACTCGAATTTCGCTTCCTCGGGCGGCTCGTAATTCGCGGTGTCGAGGTAATGCACGCCCGTGCGCAGGCAGGCCTCCATCAGCGCCAGATCCTGATAGGGCAGGGCGAGGTTGACCAGAAGCGCAGGTTTCACCGCCTCGATCAATGCGACGGTCTGCTCCACATCATCAGCGTCGATCTGATAGGTCTCGATCTCGATACCCGTGCGGCTTTTCACCTCGCGGGCGATGGCTTCGCATTTCGACAGCGTGCGGCTGGCCACAGCGATGCGCCCCGGAAACAGGTCCGGGTTCATTGCCATCTTGTGCAGCGTGACCGAGGCCACGCCGCCTGCGCCGATCACCAGAACATCCTTGTTGTCAGCCATGGGTTTGCTCCTCATGTTCGTAATAAGTGTAGCCGCCAAGCGCATGGCGGTAGGTTTCCATCAGCATCCGGCGCTGCGACGGGTTCAGCGTCCCTTCCTGCACGCCGCGTTCCACGATACGCTTGAAGGCATCAAGACATTGCTTGGGCTCGTATTCAACATAGGCCATGACCTCGGCCACTGTGTCGCCTTCGACTTCATGCTGAATTTCCAGCACGCCGTCCGCGTTGAAATCCACTGTGACGATATTGGTGTCTCCGAACAGATTATGCAGATCGCCCAGCGTTTCCTGATAAGCACCGACCATGAAAATCCCGATGAAATAGCGCTCTCCTGCGGTCAACTCGTGAACGGGCAAGGCGTTCCCGACCCCGTCGCCGAGCACGAAGTGATCGATCTTGCCATCGCTGTCGCAGGTGATGTCTGACAGGACCGCGCGGCGGGTCGGGGTTTCGTTCAGCCGCTGCAGGGGCGCGATGGGGACGAGCTGGTCAATCGCCCAGACATCAGGCAGTGACTGGAACAGAGAGAAATTGGCGCGGTAGATGTCGCGATGCGCTGACAGCTCGTCGAGCACATCGCCCGACACATCAGGGGTTTGCGCCACCAGATCCTTGATGCGACCCACGACATAAAGGAAGATCTGTTCGGCGCGCGCGACTTCCTCGATGCCGATCACGCCGCGACGGAACAGCGCGCGCAATTCCTCGCGGTAATATTCGGCATCGTTCAGACATTCCTGCAGCCGCTTGGGGGTCATGTAATCGACGATCGCCACCATATCCGACAGCATGTGGTGATCATCCGGTTCCGGCGTGATGGGCGCCGCACGGTCGAAATAGCTCGCCTCCAGAATATCCGACAAGAGCATCGAGGAGTAGGCAACGATGGCGCGGCCTGATTCCGTGATCAGCGTCGGATGCGGGACTTCGGCCTCATCCATCTGGTATTTGACGGTTTCGACCACATTGGCGCAGTATTCCTCCATCGTGTAATTGATGGAGTTTTCAGAGGCGCGGGCTTCGCCCGTGTAATCGACGCCCAGGCCACCGCCGAGATCGAGATATTCCAGCGGCACGCCGAGCCTGCGCAATTCGGTATAGAAGCGGCAGGCTTCGTCCACCGCCTGACGGATATCCATCATCTGCGGCACCTGGCTGCCCAGATGCGCATGTTGCAACACCAGACAGTCGAGCATGTCATTTGCACGCAGTTTTTCAACCAGATCAACGACTTCCTTGGTGGTCAGCCCGAAGGTCGAGCGGTCGCCGGAGCTGTCGGCCCAATTGCCTGTCACCCGCCGCGTCAGCTTGATGCGCACGCCAAGCGCAGGCATTTCGCCCAGGCGTTTGGCCTCGGCAATGACCGTGTCGGCTTCGCCCGGCGATTCGATGACCAGCACGCAGTTGATGCCCGCCTTGCGCGCGAGAATCCCCAGACGGATGAATTCCGCATCCTTGATCCCGTTGCAGATCAGCAGCGCGCCCTTGGGCAGATCGCGCGACAGGGCCAGGATCAGTTCGGGCTTGGAGCCTGCTTCCAGACCGAACTGGAAGGGGCGGCCATAGTCCACGATCCGGTCGATCACCTCGGCTTGCTGGTTGACCTTGATCGGAAAGACACCGCGATAGGGGGCGCGGTAGTCATTCGCCTCGATGGCTTTGGCGAAGGCGTGATTGAGCGCTTCGAGCTGACGTTTGAGGAAGGCCCCCACGCGCACCAGAACTGGTGTGTGGATGCCGCGCGCGTCCAGATCGTGCAAAAGTGCAGGCAGGCTGGCAGGCGGCGCTTCGGGCTGTTCGGGGTTGACGAGCCCCAGATCACCATTGGGCAGGCGCGCGAACATGCCTGCGCCCCAGCGATGAACCCCGTAACTCTGGAAAATATCGTCCGGCATGTGGCGCTCCTGTTGATGTCCCCATGACATGAGGCGCCCGGATATGAAATCCACATGACAAACGCAAGAAATTCCGTGTGATTTGGCAAGGCATCTGCCTGCTCAGGTGACTGGCGCGCGGCGTGTCGTGCCGGATGGCAAAACGCCTGCAACCCTGCGTGACACAGGCTTGCAGGCGCACAGGTGCCGGGGGGGGGCGGCGCTGGGGCCGCCCGCGATCACAGGGCCGGATCAAGTGCGGCCATGCGCCCGACGAGCACCGATGCCATCCGCGCGCCGCCCGCGTTGGAGGGATGCACGAGGCTCGCCTCATCTTTCATCAGCGTCGCAAGGCTGGCGCTATGGAAGCCGGCATCGCGGTAGAAATCGACGACCGGGAAGCTTTCGCGCCGTGCGACAGCCCGGATCGCATCGCCATAGGCGTCAATCGTGCCATGGGCGTTCGTGAACGGGTCCGTGAAGCCGGAACGTGGCAGGCCCGCCTGCGACAGCGGCGGTGTGCCCCAGAAGATCGGCTGTGTCGGAAACCGCGATTTCAGCCGCGTGGCTATGGTGTTCAGCGCGCCATAGAATGTCGCAAGCGGATCCGTGTCGTCAATCGTGCCAATGACAGCATTGTTCATCCAGTCATTGGTCCCGCCAAGGAACATCACTGCATCGACCCCTGTCGGTATTGCGTCGATATTGGCCTGCTGATGCAATGCGCTTGCGAAATTGCCCGACACGCGCGCGCCGCCGGTGCCGTGATGGGATTCGATGATGCCCAGACGCGCGATTGACGGGATGATCCACAGGCGCTGCGAGGTCAGGCTGTCACCATAGAAAGCGACCGTCTTGCCCTGCCAGCCCGGCGCCAGCGGCCGACGCAGAACGAATGGCGCAAGCTGGACGCCACCGCGTTCATAACCTGTCGTGGTCGTACCTGCTTCAAACTGGAACGCCTCGGCAATCGACGGGTTGATCGACACGACCAGGGCATCGACGGCGGCAGGGAAGACCATCGGCGTGCCCGCAGGGGTTGCGGAATTGGTTCCCGCCGTCGGTATCGGCAGGCCATCTGCGCCAAAGGCCGTGATGAAACGAATGCTGTAATTCGCGACATAGGTCACACCCGGTGTGACCTGGAACGGCACCGTGTTATAGACCAAGGAGTCGATCTGGGTTTCCTGAAACGTGCCATTCGCCGCAAGCGCGCCGGGAGCGATCTGATCGACGCGGAACAGATTCTTGCTTGTCGTCAGAAAATCCGTCTCGCGTTGGGTGATCGTGCCCCGCGCGATGGCGCTGCCGGGAATGTCGTGCAGTGTCTCGGTGCTGAGAATACCCCCGAAAGGCGGAAAGCGCTCGGCGGGCTGGTTGCCTGCAATCACATAGCACAAGTCAGGGTCCACAGCCGATGCTCCCGCATTCATCGAGATGCGCAGTGTCGTGGCTCCTGCGGGCTTGGTATAGATGCTGCCGAGGCCGCTTGTCACCCTTGTGCCGCCGGGGACCGGAGCCCCGTCATCGTCGAAAAAGGCGAAATTGTTGTTGCCTGCCATCGTGACATAGAATTCCGTCCCATCAGTGACATCAATGGGATGCGACAACAGCCAGCCAGCCATGATCTGGATCGTGCCGTCTTGGCTCGAGGCCATGCGGCGATCAGGCTCGTTGCGCGGATCATTCACATCAAACAGGTTCGGAGACAGCACAATGGCTCCGGTCGTCTTGCGGTGGACATCCGCCAAAACGCGTTTGTCGCCTGCGGTCATGAGCCCTGCCATACCCTGTGTCGCAGGGGCAAGCCGCACGCGCCCATCGCTGCCCTGATGTGTGACAGGGGTGAATGTCGTGGTGTCGGTCGCCAATATATGTGGCGTATCGCTGATCTTCCGGCCCATTATGTAGTCTCCGTCGCTATGAGGTCGTCATCTTCCCAGGCAATGGGCGTGCCATCATTCCAGGCCCAGGCGCCGGTCCCGTCGGGGGCGATGGCGCCGATCTGGTAGCGTATGATCACGATGCCGGATCCGCCATTTTCACCCAGAGTAGTTTCAAAGTTGTCCTCAGAGTTTCCGGCCCCGCCTTGGCCACCGCATCCGCGTGATGCCGTCTGAGCTGCAACAATCTGACCGTCTCGCCAGTTTCCATTTCCGCCCCGGGCGTATTCTACGGGCTCTCCGGACAAATCCGATATCAGACCTGCACCACCCTGCGCGATACCAGATGCGGGTGAGTTCTCGCCCGCACCTGTGGCGCCACCACCTGCAGCAGAGGGACCAGCGCCGTCCAAGGAGCTACGGTTCCCCCCACCAAAACCCTGTCCCGGTGTTCCTGCACCACCCTCTGACCCGGGCGCAAGGCTGCGCGTACCCGCGCCGCCGCCCGATCCCCCGTTGCGTCCGTTTGTGCCCA
>SKIM01000152.1 GCA_007116445.1 Natronohydrobacter sp. | reverse complement strand
ATCAGGCCGCGATTACCGGATGATGAACGAAGTCCCGACCGTGATGATGGTGCTCATCGTCCTGTCAGTGATCGTGAAATTCTAGCCCGGATTGACTCGCGCAGGTGTTGCGCCTATACGGGCGGCAGCGGTGCCGTCCGGCAGTCCGCGTCTCATTTCATATGACCATCCTTGCCCCGGCCCTGCTGGCCAGAGAGATCCATCATGTCCGACCTGCTGCTTGATGACCGCCCCGAGGTCACGGAAACCCTCAACCTCGCAGAATTGAAGGTCAAGAGCCCGGCCGAATTGCTCGCCATGGCTGAAGAGCTGGAAATCGAGAACGCGCCGTCGATGCGCAAGGGCGAGATGATGTTCTCGATCCTGAAGGAACGCGCCGAAGATGGCTGGATCATCTCGGGCGAAGGCGTGCTGGAAGTGTTGCAGGACGGTTTCGGCTTCCTGCGCGCCCCGGAAGCGAATTACCTGCCTGGCCCGGACGATATCTACGTCTCGCCTGACATGATCCGCCAGTATTCCCTGCGCACCGGTGACACGATCGAAGGCGTCATGCAGGCCCCGGCTGAGAACGAGCGCTATTTCGCGATCACCAAAGTCACACAGATCAATTTTGACAGCCCCGAACGCGCCCGGCACAAGGTCCATTTCGACAACCTGACGCCGCTCTACCCGGACGAACGTCTGTGGATGGAAACCAGCGACCCAGCGACTAAGGACCGCTCGGCCCGGATCATCGATATTGTCTCGCCCTTGGGCAAGGGCCAGCGCGCGCTGATCGTGGCCCCGCCGCGCACAGGTAAAACCGTTCTTCTTCAGAACATTGCCCATAGCATCGAGAAGAACCACCCGGAATGCTACCTCATCGTCCTTCTGATCGACGAGCGCCCCGAGGAAGTCACCGACATGCAGCGTTCTGTCAAGGGCGAGGTCATCGCCTCGACCTTTGACGAACCCGCCACGCGCCATGTGGCCGTCGCTGAAATGGTCATCGAAAAAGCCAAGCGCCTTGTCGAACACAAGCGCGATGTCGTGATTCTGCTCGATTCGATCACCCGTCTGGGTCGCGCCTTCAACACGGTGGTGCCCAGCTCGGGCAAGGTGCTAACTGGCGGTGTGGACGCGAACGCCCTGCAACGCCCCAAGCGCTTCTTTGGTGCGGCGCGCAACATCGAAGAAGGCGGCTCGCTCACCATCATCGCGACAGCCCTGATCGACACAGGCTCGCGCATGGACGAGGTGATCTTCGAGGAATTCAAGGGCACGGGGAACTCTGAAATCGTCCTCGATCGCAAGATCGCCGACAAGCGCGTTTTCCCGGCCATCGACATCCTGAAATCCGGTACAAGGAAAGAGGATCTGCTGATCGAGAAAACCGATTTGCAAAAAACCTTCGTCCTGCGCCGCATCCTGAATCCGATGGGCACGACCGACGCCATCGAATTCCTGATTTCCAAGCTGAAACAGACCAAGACCAACAGCGATTTCTTCGATTCCATGAATTCCTGACATGGACACGATTTTCGCACTGGCCTCGGCCCGTGGAAAATCGGGCGTTGCTCTTCTCCGTCTGTCCGGCCCGCGCGCGCATCCCGTCGCGCAGGCCATAGCCGGCGATTTGCCGAAACCGCGCGCAACCGCGCTGCGTGTCTTCCGCAATGTGGCAGGCGAGCGGCTCGACAAGGGGCTGTTGGTGATTTTCCCTGAAGGTGCGAGCTTCACTGGCGAAGATGTGGCCGAATTGATGGTGCATGGCAGCCTTGCGACGATCAGCGCGCTGGAAACCTGTCTGGCGCAAGATCATGGGCTGCGACTGGCGGAGCCGGGTGAATTTACCCGCCGCGCGCTGGAAAACGGCGTGATGGATCTGACCCAGGTCGAAGGGCTGAGCGATCTTCTGGAGGCTGAAACCGAAAGCCAGCGCAAACAGGCATTGCGGGTGCTCGACGGGGCCATCGGACAAATGGTCACGGCCTGGCGCGGGCATCTGTTGAAAGCAGCGGCACTGGTCGAGGTCTCGATTGATTTTGTCGAAGAAGATATCGGCAATTTCGACGCGCAGATCCTGGCGGAACTGCAGGCCGTGGGGGGCGGGATCGCGCGCGAAATCGCAGGGCAGGGCGCCCGCGAACGCGTGCAGACTGGGTTCGAAGTCGCGCTTGTGGGCGCCGTGAATGCGGGGAAATCGACCTTGCTCAACGCGCTGGCCGGGCGCGAGGCCGCGATCACCTCTGACATTGCCGGGACCACGCGCGATGTGATCGAATTACGCATGGATGTGCATGGGTTCGCTGTGACCTTTCTGGACACAGCTGGATTACGCGAGACGGATGAGCAGATCGAAGCGATTGGTATAGCACGCGGGCAGAAACGCGCAGATGCAGCCGACATCCGCATCATATTGCGGGAGGGGCCAGACTCTCCACCACCAGTAGATATCCGTCGCGGTGATATTGTGCTGGTCGGAAAAGCTGATCTCTATCCGGGCGTTGAAAATAGCATTTCTGGCATCAGCGGGCAGGGGGTCGATGCGTTGCTGTCGCAGATTTCCGGGATACTCGCAGAACGCGTGGCGCAAGATGGCGTGACAGTGCGGCGTCGGCACCTTCAGGCGCTTCAGAATGCCGAGATTCCCCTCACGGAGGCGATTGAAAAATTGCGCACAGGCGCGTATATCTCGGAGCTTGTCGCCGCTGATATTCGCGCCGTGATCACGGCCCTGGATGTCTTGATCGGCAAGATCGACGTAGAGGATTTGCTGGGCGATATCTTCGCGTCTTTCTGTATCGGGAAGTAGGAGTGTTTCACGTGAAACATTATGATGTCATCGTTGTCGGCGGCGGTCATGCGGGCGTCGAAGCCGCAGCGGCGGCCGCACGCATGGGCGCTGTCACTGCGTTGATCACCTTTCGCGCAGAAGATATCGGCGTCATGTCCTGCAACCCGGCAATCGGTGGTCTGGGCAAGGGCCATCTCGTCCGCGAAATTGATGCACTTGACGGACTCATGGGGCGAGCAGGGGATTATGCGGCAATTCAATATCGCCTGCTGAACCGCTCGAAAGGGCCCGCCGTGCAGGGTCCGCGCGTGCAGGCAGATCGCAAACGGTTCCGGGACTTCATGTCGAGGGAAGTCGCCCAGATCCATGGGTTGGACCTGATCACAGCTGAAGCCACAGCACTCTTGCAAACAGGCGACGCAGTGAATGGTGTGCAGATCAATGGCGAGCTTGATATAAGGGCGAAATCCGTTGTGCTGACAACGGGCACCTTTCTTGGTGGGAAAGTCTTCATTGGCGATCAGAGCTTCCCGGCTGGGCGTATGGGCGACAAGGCGTCGAACATTTTGTCAAACCAGCTCCGAGGTCTGGACCTGCCGATCGGACGCCTGAAAACCGGCACGCCTCCGCGTCTTGATGGCAAGAGCATCGCCTGGGATATCCTCGATCAGCAACCGGGCGATGATGCGCCGGAATATCTCAGTTTCCTGACCCGCGATACAATTGCGCCGCAACTGGCTTGCGCCATCACCCACACCAACCCGAGGACACATGATATCGTTCGCGAAAATCTCGGCAAATCAGCGATGTATGGGGGGCATATCGACGGGGTTGGTCCGCGCTATTGTCCGTCCATCGAAGACAAGATCACACGCTTCGCCGATAAGGACTCGCATCAGATTTTCCTAGAGCCTGAAGGGCTTGATGATGATACCGTCTATCCAAACGGGATATCGACATCGCTCCCGGCAGAGGTCCAGGAAGCATATGTGCGCACGATCCGGGGTCTGGAGGATGTGCGGATTCTGCAACCGGGATATGCGATCGAGTATGATTACATTGACCCGCGCGCATTGACGACCGGCTTGCGGCTGAAAGCGCTGAACGGGCTTTACCTTGCGGGCCAGATCAACGGAACAACAGGCTATGAAGAAGCTGGCGCGCAGGGCCTTGTCGCCGGGATCAATGCTGCCCGAGCCGCCGCGGGATTGGAGCCAGTATGTTTTAGCAGATCGGACTCGTATATCGGGGTCATGATCGATGATCTGACATTGCGCGGTGTCACCGAGCCATATCGCATGTTTACATCCCGCGCGGAGTATCGACTGTCTTTGCGCGCGGATAATGCGGATCAGCGGTTGACGCCTTTTGGGGTCATGCTCGGCTGCGTCAGTGATCGGCGTCGAGAGGTTTTTGAGGAAAAAATTGCGCGACTGGACGACGCTAAGGCGCAAATGAAGCGCCGGATCTTCACACCGCAAGACTTGATGGCGGCTGGGCACAAGGTAAGTGCCGACGGCACGAAGCGCGATGCTCTGACGCTGATGGGGCTGCCGGGGTTTGACTTTGATAGGCTGACGATATTGGCGCCAGAGCTTTCCGTAATCGACCCCGAAATCCGCACTCAGATTGCCAGAGAGATGGTCTATCACTCGT
>SKIM01000061.1 GCA_007116445.1 Natronohydrobacter sp. | reverse complement strand
GTCTCGCCCGGTTTCAGCTTCTGGCCCATCAGAATCGCGCTCTTGCCTTTGAACGTGCCCAGTTCCAGCAGATCGCCCTGCTGGCCGGTCTGGTTCTGATAGTCCAGTGTCCAGGCGAAGCCAGCCTGATCGATCGGATTGAACCAACCCGGAACATCATTGTATTTCAACGGATTCTCCCAGAGTTCGGGGTCTGTGTCAGGGCTGTTGCGTGGACTTGCCGGGCCGAGGCTAGACAGCGCTGGCAGTGCCGTCAAGCGCAGGGCGCGGCTTCGCGCGGCGCTTAATCGGCAGGCATGTCGCTGTCAGGTTGCACATGAAACGGGCAGTCAGGGGTGGTTCGCGCAGGGTGTTAACGCGGGGCAAATTGTCAGAGGGGGCGCGCCACGCGATAAGACGCGTGCTGAAACCGAATGACTTGCATGCCCGACGGGTCGATCCTGGCAGATGCTGCCCGCCGGACATGCGCAACAGAATAACTGTTGTCTAGGGGATATGGGGCGCATGATGACAGCGATCAAGCCCGACCCCCGAGGCATGCACACGCATCACAGGAGTATGCATCGCATGATCAAAAGAACGCTTCTCGCCTCGGCCGCCACTGCTGCCTTGCTGACCGCCGCCCCTGCGGCCGCGCAGGATTGCACCATCAAGGTCGGTGTGCTGCATTCGCTTTCGGGCAGTATGGCGATTTCGGAAACCACCCTGCGCGACGTGATGCTGATGCTGATCGCACAGCAGAATGAAGCCGGTGGGGTGCTGGGCTGCGAGTTGGAAGCTGTGGTCGTGGACCCGGCTTCGGACTGGCCGCTCTTCGCGGAATTGACGCGGCAGTTGCTGACCGTGAACGAGGTTGATGTGATCTTCGGCGCCTGGACCTCGGTCAGCCGCAAGGCCATGTTGCCAGTGCTGGAAGAGCTGAACGGGCTCTTGTTCTATCCGGTCCAGTATGAAGGGCAGGAAAGCTCGCGCAACGTGTTCTACACGGGCGCTGCGCCAAACCAGCAGGCGATCCCGGCAGTGGATTATTTCCTTGAGGAACTGGGCGTCGAGAGCTTCGCGCTTCTGGGCACGGATTACGTCTACCCGCGCACCACGAACGCGATCCTTGAGGCCTATCTGATTTCCAAAGGCATCGCGCCGGAAGACATTTTCGTGAATTACACTCCTTTCGGTCACGCGGATTGGTCCACCATCGTCTCAGACGTGATCGGGCTGGGCGCGGGCGGCAAGCAGGTGGGCGTCGTCTCGACCATCAATGGCGACGCGAATATCGGCTTTTACACCGAACTCGCAGCCCAAGGCGTGAGCGCGGATGATATCCCCGTGGTGGCCTTCTCGGTCGGTGAGGAGGAGCTCTCTGGCCTCGATACCTCGCGTCTGGTCGGGCATCTGGCGGCGTGGAATTACTTCATGTCGGTCGATACGTCCGAAAATGAGGAATTCATCGCCACCTGGCATGAGTTCATCGGCGACACCAATCGCGTGACCAATGACCCGATGGAGGCGCATTACATCGGCTTCAACATGTGGGTGAACGCCGTTGAGGCTGCTGGCACGACCGATGTGGATGCGGTCCGCGCGGCGATGTGGGGGCAGGAATTCCCCAATCTGACCGGGGGCACGGCGGTGATGAATGTGAACCATCACCTGTCGAAGCCCGTGCTGATCGGGGAAATCCGCGCCGATGGTCAGTTCGATGTGATCAGCCAGACCGAGGAAATCCCCGGTGAAGCCTGGTCACCCTTCCTGCCGGAGAGCGCGACGCTCACCAGCGACTGGCAGAACCTCGAATGCGGGATGTTCGACACGGCCACGGAAACCTGTGTCCAGCTGACCTCGAATTACTGAGATGCAGTGCCCGGGGTGCGTGCCTTGCGCGCACCCTGCTTTTCCCTTCTCCGACAGAAAGCCCCTGCTCATGCCGCGCCTTCTTCCTCTGGTCGCGTTTCTTGCTGCATATCTGCTGACGATACCGCTTCAGGCCCAGAGTGACAGTGCGACGCCCTTGCAAGATGTCTTGCAGACTGTGCAGGCCGATGTCGCAAGCCCCTCTCGCGCGACTGTCCCGCAGGTGCTGGACGCGCTTCTGCAGGCCAATGCGCCGGGCACGGTTGATTTCCTGCGCGCATGGGGCGACCGCGAGGTGTTCGTGCGCGATGCGGATGGGTTGTTTTTCTACGCTGAAGATGCGCCCGATCGGATGCTGACGCTGGTCGATATCGACAGCGGCGCGTCTGTGGCGACGGTCAGCAGTCGCGATCTGAGCCAGATCCGCCCCAATGCCGGGGTCCGGCGTGAGATCAATTCCGCGCTGGTCAGTTACGAGCTGGTTCATCCTGACCGCGAAAGGCGGATTGCGGCGCTGGCCAGCATCGCGCGCAGCCCTGATGCCGAACAGATCGCGCCCTTGATGGCGGCCCGCGACACGGAGGAAGACCCGCGCATCATCCAGCGCATGGACCGGCTTCTGGATCTTCTGAACGCGCGTTTTGCGACCGACAGCGCCACGCGCATTGATGCCATCGAGGGTTTGCGCGGAGATATCAGCACCGAAGCGCGCCGGGTTCTGAACCAGACTCTGCAGACCCGCGCTGATTTCGCGCCCGAGATCCCTGAGGGCACCAATGTCGCGCGGATCCGCACGCCCGGCGAGGATATGGACCTGATCGCGGCCTATACGACCCTTTCGGATGCGGGGCTGTTCCCGCCGCGTCCGGGACGCAATGCCATTCGCGACGCGCTGCGCGCCAATGTGGTCGATGGCGCTGTCGGTGGCGTGCCGGTGCATCTGCTGACGACGGATGAGATGCGCCGCGAAGCCTATCGTGCGCTGGAAGAGGCGGGCACCATCCCGCCGCTGGTCACCGAAGCCGATATGCGCGAAGCCGTGGCGCAATTCGTGTTTTTCGACGCTTATCTGGAGCCTGACCCGGCCGTGACTGACGCCGCGCGCGGCAGTCTCGACAGCACGCGGACCACGATTTCGCTCTGGCAATTCGTCGGCATCTCGCTCGATGCGCTCTCGCTGGCCTCGATCTTCTTTCTGGCCGCGATCGGCCTTGCGATCACCTTCGGCGTGATGCGCGTGATCAACATGGCGCATGGCGAATTCATCATGATGGGGGCCTATACGGGCTTCGTGGTCCAGACCGTGATCCCTAACCTGACCACCTCGCTGATCGTCGCGCTGCCGCTGGCCTTTGCCGTGACTTTTGCCGCCGGGGTCGCGATGGAGCGGCTTGTGATCCGGCATCTGTACACGCGACCCTTGGAAACCCTGCTCGCGACCTTCGGCATCTCGATTGCGCTGCAGCAACTCGCCAAGAATATCTTTGGCACGCAGGCGCGGCCCCTGACTGCGCCCGACTGGCTGGCCGGGGCCATTCAGGTCAATGATGTGGTCTCGGTGGCCTCGATCCGGGTGGCGATCTTCGTCATGGCGCTGGGGTTCCTGCTGATGTTGCTCTACATCCTGAACCGCACGCGGCTGGGGCTTGAGGTGCGCGCCGTGACGCAGAACCCCGGCATGGCGGCGAGCATGGGTATCAATCCCGACCGCATCAACATGCTGACCTTCGGGCTGGGCTCGGGGATTGCCGGGGTTGCCGGCGTGGCCATCGGGCTGGTGGCGCAGGTCACGTCGGAGATGGGCGCGAATTACATCGTGCAGAGCTTCATGACCGTGGTCGTGGGGGGCGTAGGTTCGGTCTTTGGCACGCTGGCAGGCGCCACTCTGATCGGTTTCCTGCAAAAGGGCATCGAGTGGTTCAACCCGGCCAATACGCTGGCTGCGCAGACCTTCATGGTGCTGTTCATCATCCTGTTCATCCAGTTCCGCCCCAAGGGTATCGTCGCCCTGAAGGGCCGCGCTGCCGGAGACTGACGCCATGCCCTTCGACATTCCCCGCAGCACAACCGCCACCAAGCGCAGTTTCCTGATCTCGAACCCGTCTGTGATGTGGTTCATGGCGCTTCTGGGAATCTTCACCATCGGGGTCACGGTCCTGTCCGAAGGTTTCGGCATCGGTGTGATCTCCACCAATCTGGTCAAGATCCTTGGCATGACGCTGTGCCTGTGCCTGATCGCCATCGCGATGGATGTGGTCTGGGGCTATTGCGGGATCCTGTCGCTTGGCCATTTCGCCTTTTTCGGGCTTGGGGGCTATGCCATCGGCATGTGGCTGATGTATGCGCGCACCGAGATCAACATTCGCGAAAGTCTGGGCCGGGGCACGATCCCGCCCACAGAGCTGGAGGTCTCCGAGGCCGTCGCCGCACAGATCTTCGGGGTCGTCGGCTCCTCTGACCTGCCAGCAATCTGGGCCTTCGCCCATTCGCTGCCCCTGCAACTCATGCTGGCCCTCGCCGTCCCCGGCACGCTGGCGCTGGTCTTCGGCTGGCTCGCCTTCCGCAGCCGCGTCCCCGGCGT
>SKIM01000011.1 GCA_007116445.1 Natronohydrobacter sp. | reverse complement strand
GCTTCGGATCGCGCCCCGCGGCGCAGCGCCGACGCGCAGATCCACCGCTTGGCATGAATCGCTGCGCGACAGGCACGCCCGCAATCTCTGACAGCGTAACGTCTGATCGCTCAGTTGCCGCCAAAGATGGAGCCGATAATCCCGCGGATCGTGTCATCCAGTGACGACTGCGGTGCAGCGGGCGCAGGCGACGGTGCTGCGTCGAATTCCGGCGCCTGAGGCGGATCAAAGCTCGGCGCTTCGAGCAAGGGGCGCTCGGGCTCGATCATCGGCAGCGGGCGCGGGGTCATGCCACGATGCACACGCGCCATCGTTTCGCGCCAGATTTCCGCGGGCAGACCGCCACCAGTGACACCCTGCAAAGGCGAATTGTCATCATAGCCCATCCAGACCCCGGCGACGTAATCGGCCGTGAACCCGATGAACCAGGCATCGCGCGCAGCCTGTGTGGTGCCGGTCTTTCCTGCCACCTCCCAGCCATCCAGCCGGGCGCGCCCACCTGTACCTTCCGTCACGACGCGGGTCATCATCCAGGTCAGTATCCGCGCCGAATTTTCCGAGATCACCCGCTCCCCAATCCCGCTGGACGATCCGAAAAGCGGTGTCGGATCCCCAAACAGCGAGAGTTCTGCAATCCCGAACGGTTGCACTGCATTCCCGCCATTGAGGATGCCCGCATATGCAGCCGTCATCTCCAGCAGGGTCGCCTCAGACGCGCCAAGCGCCAGTGCAGGGCCTTCGGCGAGATCGCTATGCAAGCCGAAGCGATTGGCCACTTCACGCACCTGCGCACGGCCCATGGCTTCGGAGATCCGGACCGCCGGTGTGTTATGCGACCGCGCCAGCGCCTCGGTCAAGGTCACGAAGCCGTGGAAACGATTATCGTAATTGCGCGGCGACCAAGGGCCTGAACCGGGGATGTTGATCGTCAGCGGCGCGTCTTCTACGATGTCGAAAGGCTCAAAGCCGTTTTCCAACGCTGCCGCGAACAAAAACGGCTTGAAGGACGATCCTGTCTGGCGCATGGCCTGCGTTGCGCGGTTGAAGCCACCGACCGTCGGGGTGCGCCCGCCCGACATTCCCCGCACTGCCCCATCAGCCGACATGACCACGACAGCGACTTCCGCACGCGATCCCTCGCGCACGCGCGTCTCGAAAACATGGGCGATGGCTTCTTCGATCGCAGATTGAATCCGCGGCGTGAAGGTTGTCCGCATGATCACGTCTTCAGTTGTCTGGCGCGTCAGATAGGCTGGTCCTGATTGCATCAGCCAATCCGCGAAATGAATCCCGCGCTGCGCTTCGGCTTGCTGCGAAAGCGTTGCAGGAAAAGTCCGCGCTTCGACCACTTCATGCTCGGACAGAAAACCCTGATCCGCCATCAAGCCGATCACGACATTCGCCCGCGCCTGCGCGCGCAACAGATTGCGCGTCGGCGCCAGCAGGGACGGTGCTGGCAACAATCCGGCCAGCATTGCGGCTTCGGCAGGGCCAAGATCGGCCGCGCTGCGTCCGAAATAACGCTGTGCAGCCGCCTCAAAGCCGCGCGCCCCCGCCCCGAGGAAAGCACGGTTCATGTAAATCGTGAGGATTTCGTTCTTGGAGAACTTTGTCTCAAGAGCGAAAGCAAACGGCACTTCCTGGATCTTGCGCCATAGCGTGTTCTGGCGGCAGTCGTCTTCATAGGCCGCCTCGGAGGGCCAGACATCCGGATCAAACGGCACCCCGAGACAGAGCAGCTTTGCCACCTGCTGTGTGATCGTGGACCCCCCGGCCCCGGAGAAGGGGCTGCGACCTGCCTGCATATTCGAGCGGATCGCCCCTGCAATCCCGCGTGGGCTGATGCCAAGATGCGAGAAAAACCGTCGATCCTCGACTGCGACAATCGCATTGACAAGATGCGGCGACACCGTTTCGGTGGTGACCGCCCCCCCAAAGGTTTCGCCCCGCCAAGCGAAAACCTCGCCTGATGCATCGATCATGGTCACTGACCCACGGGCGCGATTGTCCAGCAAGTCATCCAGCGGCGGCAAGGTCGTGTAAAAATAGCCGGTCGCCAACAACAGGATCGCCGCCACAGTGGCACCCAGCCGCCAGGTCACGCCCCAGATCACCCGCCAGACCAGGCTCACCAGCCCCGTGATCATGCGCGTGATGATATTGCCGCGACGCGGCTTGGCTGGACGCGCCTTGCGCGGCTTTGCGGTTCTGGCCTTGGCCGGAGCAGGCGATGTTTTCCGCGTCACACGGCGCTCGGCAACCAGTTTGCGCCCGGATCCACCTGTTCCGCTCATCTTGCCCTCATGTCAACTGTCTGCGCCATTTACGACTGCTCAGGTACTTTCACCTGACGCCCTTAATCGCATCCCGCGGGCCAAAATACCATGCGCATCGCGGGAATTTGTTGCTGCGCCAGCGCCGCGCCCGATCCACTAAGTGCCCAATTTTTAGTCTTTGACTTATTTTTGTGCACATAATTTTCCAATTCGCGCCCCACACCCAGGTTCAGCCGCTGCAAAAGATTGTCCCGACGCGCGCCAACGCCCCTCAATAAGCGCGTGCGATCCGAGAGATACTCGCTCAGAAGAAAGGGGACGACCTGTGAAATATATCATAGCGGCGATAAAACCGTTCAAGCTTGAGGAAGTCCGTGAGGCCCTGACTGCCATCGGGGTTCGCGGCATGATGGTCACCGAGATCAAGGGGTTTGGCGCGCAGTCCGGCCACACGGAAATCTATCGTGGCGCGGAATATGCGGTGAATTTCGTGCCGAAGCTGAAGCTCGAGATTGGCGTCTCCGATGCGATGGCCGATCAGGTGGTTGATACGCTTCAGAAAACTGCACGCACGGACAAGATCGGGGATGGGAAGATTTTCGTGCTCGACCTTGCAGCCGCAACTCGCGTGCGCACTGGCGAAGTCGGCGAAGAGGCGCTCTGAACTCATGGCTGGACATATTCAAGAAGGACGAATGCTGATGCAACTCAAGAAGATACTTCCCCTTGCGGCCTTGACGGTGGCTGTGCCGTCGCTGGGTCTGACGCAAGAGGCAGAGCTGGTCGTGGACACAGCGTCCGAGGCCCTGGAGGCCGTGGCCGCGCTGAATACCGAGATGGTCTTCATCCTGAATTCGCTGCTGTTCCTGATCGGTGGCTTTCTGGTGTTCTTCATGGCCGCTGGCTTCTGCATGCTGGAAACCGGCCTTGTGCGCTCGAAAAACGCAACGATGCAGGCGACCAAGAACGTGGCGCTGTTCTCATTGGCCGCGATTGCCTATTTCGTCGTCGGCTTCAACCTGATGTACCCCTTGGGGGACTGGGTGATCGAGGGCTGGCTGGGCGGCATCTCGCCAACGGCGCTCGAACCTGTGGGCGTGGCGCTCGAAGATGTCGATGACATCGAATACGCTTCGATCGGCTCGGATTTCATTTTCCAGCTGATGTTCTGTGCAGCGACCGCCTCGATCGTGTCCGGTGCCGTGGCCGAACGTGTGAAGCTGTGGCCCTTCCTTGTGTTCGTCGTCATCCTGACCGGCATCATCTACCCGATCCAGGCAAGCTGGAGCTGGGGTGAAGGCTTCCTCGACGAGATGGGCTTCTCGGATTTTGCAGGCTCGTCCATCGTGCACGCCGCTGGCGGCTGGGCAGCGCTGGCGGGGGTTCTGGTCATCGGGTCGCGTTACGGCAAATACGGCAAGGACGGCCGCGTGACAGTCATGCCGGGCTCGAACCTGCCGCTGGCAACGCTGGGGATGTTCATCCTGTGGCTGGGCTGGTTCGGCTTCAATGGCGGCTCGCAGCTGGCCATGGGAACAATTTCCGATGTGGCCGATGTCAGCCGGATTTTCGCCAACACCAACATGGCCGCTTCCGGTGGTGCTGTGGCTGCACTGATCCTGTCGACCCTGCTTTACAAGAAGCCCGACCTGACCATGGTGCTCAATGGCGCGCTGGCCGGCCTGGTCTCGATCACCGCTGAACCGCTGACCCCTTCGCTGGGCGCGGCCACGTTGATCGGCGCTGTCGGCGGTGTAATCGTCGTCTTTGCGGTGCCTTTCCTCGACAAGCTCAAGATCGACGACGTGGTGGGGGCGATCCCTGTGCACCTTTTTGCCGGGTTGTGGGGCACAATGGCTGTGCCGCTGACCAATAGCGATGCGAATTTCGTGACGCAATTCATCGGCATGGCGCTGATCGGGGCCTTCATGTTCGGTGCGTCGCTGGTCGTCTGGCTGATCCTGAAAGCAGTCATGGGCGTGCGTGTCAGTGACGAGGATCAGGTCACGGGCCTCGACAAGACGGATATGGGGATGGAAGCCTATCCCGAATTCAGCAACTGATCTGCTGTTGCGCATGACACCGAAAAGGCCCCGCATCATGCGGGGCCTTTTTTCGTGATCCGACGCGACCGCAAGCCACCCCGCCCTCACCCCGC
>SKIM01000354.1 GCA_007116445.1 Natronohydrobacter sp. | reverse complement strand
TCTTGGTTCCGCACAGGCCTCGACGAGTTGCGCCGTCGACTCCGCATAGGCGGCATCCCCCTCATCTCAGGCGAGAAATACACCATCAGAAAACGCTTCCTGACGGGAGTCGCGTAGTGTGAGGTCTGCTCATGCAACCTGGCTACCACACTGGATTCACGAGATGAATCCCTTACCGATTTGTGCAACAGAGCCTCTCTCCCCCATTCTTGAGGCTCGGCACCGGCCCATCCGGCGCAACCCTCGAATGCCGAATGCCGCGGGAGAGACCACCGAGCCAGTCAGCTCAGGACGCGATCATGTGGCCTAAACCCGGCAGGGTTTACCCTCAGCAGCCTGCCTCAGATGACAGGTACTCAGAAATCCTGCCACAGCGGCTGACCACCGCCCACGGCGGCGGCGCGGCGGGGCGGGGCGGGGCTGAGTGCTGGAGCCGCTGTCGCGCGTTTGGGCAAGGCAGGGCTCGCCATTGCCGGGCTTGCCGGCGTCGCCCCAGCGCGCTCCCGCGACCGGAAATGCCCCAAGACCTGTACCAGATCCGAGGCTTTTTGCTTGAGCGAGGCTGCAGCAGCGGTGGTTTCCTCGGAGACGGCAGCGTTCTGCTGCGTCACCTGGTCGAGTTGATTGACGCTGGTGTTGATTTCTTCCAGCCCGGACAATTGTTCGCGCGCCGATGCCGAGATGTCGCCCATCAGCGTTTGCACATCGCGAGCCTTGACCAGAATCTCTTCAAGACTTTCGCCGGTGCGTCCCACCAGCTCCGATCCGGCCTCGACATGACCCGCGCTTTCGGCGATCAGCCCCTTGATTTCGCGCGCCGATTCTGACGCGCGTTGGGCCAGCCCACGCACTTCGGAGGCCACGACCGCAAAGCCACGTCCGGCTTCGCCGGCGCGGGCGGCCTCGACGCCGGCATTGAGTGCCAGCAGGTTGGTCTGGAAGGCGATATCGTCAATCACATCTATGATGCTGGTAATCTGTTGGGAGCTTGTCTCGATCGAGCGCATCGCGGTGATCGCGCCATGTACGATGCGCGCGCCAGCCTCGGCGCGCGCGTGATTTTCGCGGCCGGCTGATTCAGCCTCGCCGGCGCGTGCGGCGGCGGCCCGGACGCTTTCTGTCAGCTGGGTCAGGGCCGCGGCGGATTGCTCCAGTGTGGCGGCCTGGGTCTCGGCGCGGGCGGACAGGTCTTGCGCGGCTTGGTCGATCTCGCCCGAGCCGGCACGGACCCCGCTGGCTACTTCATCGATTTGTGCGACGATCCCGCCGAGCTGTTCGAGCACGCTGTTGTAACTGGCGCGTAGCGTTTCATATTCGGTGGGGAAGGGATCATTCGCCGGGCTGGCGATCGGCTTCGAAAGATCGCCAGCTGCAAGACGTTCCAGCCCCGCAGAAATCTCGCGCACAACGCGTGCCTGGATCTCGGCCTCGGCCTTTTGGCGCGCCTCGCGGGAACGGGCAGCTTCGGCCCCGACCTCGGCGCGCGCGTTCTCTGCCTCCTGCGCGGCGGCAATGTCGCGGGCCATGACCTCTTCGCGCTGATGCGCCCGGCCCAGATAGACCCAGAGCGTTACGATGATACCGGCTGCCAGCATTCCAGCCACCCCCAGCATTAACGCGAGCAGTTGGTTGCGGGTCTGATTGAGCGTGGTCATCAGCCCGGTGCGGTCACCGAGGATGCTGACTTCGAACATTGGGATGCCATTGGGGGCATGGATGATCAGCGGCGCTGAGGGTTCGGTTGCGCCAGCCGTGATTTCCACATTATCGGCCTCAAGGAGTAGCGTGCCGCTTCCCGGCGGATCGGCCAGCATGCGCATCCGCACCGGAGTGGCAAGTCGCAGATCGAGGCCGGAGAGTGCATTCACCGGGTCGACATGCAAGATTACATATCCGCGCATTTGCAGCCCACCGGCCGGGACCACGACGCTCATGATCGGTCTGTTACCGCTCAGCCAACCATGGGTCAGCGGCCGCAGCCGGTCTGCGCCCTCGCGCTCGGCCAACTCGGCCCGCAGGCTTTCGGGCAACGCGGGCGTGCTGCCTTCACGCCAATTCTGGCCCAGGACAGTCAGCTCAGGATCGACCACGATGGACCCAAGCAGCGCGATCTCGCCGCTGGAAACACTGCCTCGGGCATAGGCGCCTGCCAGGTGTCGGCTGATTTCTGCGTGACCATTTGGATTGAGCATCGGTTGCAGTTCGCGCGCGATTTCCGAGCCGGTCCGCGCAACAAGGGCAGCATGCTGATCCCAAAGCAGATCATCAACGGCCAGTTGCCCGCTCACATTGCTGCGTGCAAGGCTATAGTCGGAAACCAGCCCATCATAGCTGCGCGTCATCACGAAGCTGATGGCCAGCGTGGCACAAACCACCAGAGCCTGTGCCAGCGCGATAGTGATCAGCAGATTGCGATATTTGCCCGGGTTCCAGCGGTGCATGATGATCCCTCACAGGTCAGGTTGCGCCGCAAAAAGCGGCCGTTTCAGCAGATCCACGCGCTCAGTGCGAAACCACTGGCAGGCCAAGGCTGTTCCACTCGCTCATGCCGAGCGCGTAATAATACACGTTGGAATAGCCCCAACCGATGGCCATCTGCGCAGCTTCAGCAGCGCGGCCGCAGGACAGACCGTTGCAATAGAACAGCACTGGTGTATCGGCATTGACACCATGTGCGACCAGCACATCGACGCCGGTGATATCGTCGTCGATCAGGCGGATAGCTCCGTCGATATGACCAGCGGCGTAGTCGCCTTCGCGGCGATTGTCGAGGATCACCAGATCAGGGGTGTTCATGATAAGCTCGATCACGCCCTCAGCATCGACGGTGGTGGCACCAGGCAGGGTTTCGGGGGCATTGGCATGGGCGATGGGGGCGGCCAGAAAGCCGAACGCGAGGGCAATTGACAGCGCGCTGCGGCGGGTCAGGTTCTGAGGCATTGCAATCTCCTTCAGGTAACAGAGCCGGGCGAAATGCGCGGCATGCGGGAATCGAACGCTAACCGGCAAGGCTTAACGGGCGGCTTAATGCCAGTGCAAAAATAGCGGTAATTTTAGCGACCGCCGCATTTGGCGGGCCGGGGCAGCCGATGCAGCGCGCTTTGCAAAGGTCATTGCATCAAGCTGTTTGAACCGGGTCACGAAGCTGCTTGGGGAGATTGAGAAACGGAAAATTTGCGAGCATTCAAGGCAATAAAAAAGTCATTTTTCGGGCCTGGTTGGCGGAAGGGGAAGGAGAAAAAACGCAACCGGATGAGGCAGGACTGCCATGGATGGCGTGAATGGCTTCGCCCTCATGAGGCGGAAAGAACCATGCCGGGGGCCGTTATGTGGCCGAGACAGGGCACCGTCCACGAACGATATTGGAACAATAAGAACCGCCCCGATGAAATCTGTATTCCTGCAGTATGAGAGCTGCGGGACCAGATGATGGAGCACGGCCAGCGTTCGCAGCACCATCTGATCGCTACGGACCCCCGGACCACGCGCGCAACTTCGTCTGCCAGGGCCATGAAGGTGCGTCTCATGATGCGACATGATCTTGGCCGGGCGGGGCTGCATCCGCGTATCGGTGCCGAGTGGCCGGATGTCTTGCGGCACTCCTGATGCCTGAGGGGCTGCGTATGGAGCCGTGGCATTTGCCCCTGTTTACATCGCCGCGACCGCCAACCTGCAGAAATCACCCGCGCGTCATTGGGGAACCGCGATCAGGGGCAGTCCCGGTTCAGACGGGCGCTGCGAAATAGCCCATGGGCAAAGAAAACCCGCCCAAAGCAACAAACAAACACGCTCCGATCAAGAGATCGATACGCCACCCTATGTTTGCGCCCATGCCCGGATCAGAAGCCCTGATCGCCCTGTTGCCACGGTTTGACCAGATTGCCGAAGCGTGTGAAACGGCCCTCGAAGCTCAGCTCGACTGTGCCGATGGGCCCGTGACGCTGCTTGCCGATGATGACTTCAGCCTTGCCATGCACGGCTTCCATCCGTGCTTGCCAGGCGGCCATTTTCTCCAGCTCGTCATCGCCGGGCTTCTCGCGCTCGCGGTAATATTCGTCGCGATAGACGAACATGACCACATCGGCATCCTGCTCGATCGAGCCTGATTCGCGCAGATCCGACAGCTGCGGGCGTTTGTCCTCGCGGCTTTCGACATTCCGCGACAGCTGCGACAGCGCGATCACCGGGATGTTCAGCTCCTTGGCGATGGCTTTCAACCCCTGCGTGATTTCTGACACCTCCTGCACGCGGCTTTCCTTCGATGTTCCGCGCAAGAGCTGCAGATAGTCGACCA
The DNA here is from genome assembly GCA_007116445.1 of Natronohydrobacter sp. GTDB lineage: Bacteria > Pseudomonadota > Alphaproteobacteria > Rhodobacterales > Rhodobacteraceae > Roseinatronobacter. The sequence goes on along the minus strand of SKIM01000354.1, from coordinate 187 downwards.
TCAGCACATCGAGCCCGTGCGTGCGCTTGAGGCGGCGGGCGCGCGCGGCGACCTGTGAAATCGGCAGGGCGGGCGTGTCGTCGATATAGAGCGGGCAGGCTTCCAGCGCCTTGGCGGCCTCGACGAAGCGGCGGAATTCGGCCTCGGTCATGTCGCCGCGGCGGATCTGCTCGGAGGGGACTTCGGC
>SKIM01000126.1 GCA_007116445.1 Natronohydrobacter sp. | reverse complement strand
TCGGGCTTTGGTGACCTCAACCAGCACGGGCCGGACGCGTTCCGTTTCTACACGCGCACCAAAACCGTGACGTCGCGCTGGCCCTCGGGGATCAAGGAAGGCGCGGCCTTCAACTTCAAGGCCATGGACTGAGCGAAAAAAGGGGGCCTGTGCGGCCCCCTCTTGGCGCTGAAGCGCCAATTCACCCCCGCAGGATATTTGGGCAAGAATGAAAGATCAGTCGCGGCGACCTGCGGCGATATCATTGGCATAGTCGTGATTCTTGTCGCGGTGCCCGGCCTCATCGGCGCGCACAGCGATGACCAGCTCTCGCAGTCGCGCATCGGGTGGCAGGTTCCAGTAGTCGATGGCCATTTGCGGGGCGGGCACATTCTCGACATGGCCCGCATCAATCTGGTCAAGGTATTGCGTGTAGCTGATCACAGCTTCTTCTTCGAGATAGCCGACCACCCGATGCGCGGTCTTGGGCGCGATCAGATAGAGCAGGAAATAGAGATTGAAGAACACCCCTTGTCCCAGCAGGATCAATCCGCGCTCCAGCAGACTGGGCTGCGCGATCTTGATGAAGGCCATCAGATGCATGCGCTCGTTTTCGGCCTCGTCCAGAAGTTCGCGGATCCAACCCTCATCATCGCGGATGCGCCGCAGCGCCTTGAGATGCTGCAACATGCCGCCGACCATGCCGGGGACCGCCGCGACAGTTTCCAGCACGACGGCGCGATGGCCATAGCGCTTGGCGAAGAACGCATCGGCAAAGACGCGCATCAGCTTGACCATCCGAAGTGCTACGCGATCCGAAAAATTCTGCGGGGCATGATGCCGCGTCAGCGCGTCGCGATCATCATCTTTGAAATCAAACATGACAGTCTCCATTCTGTTGTGCCATCCAGATGGGCGCGGTGCAGGTCCGCGCAAGCCTGCTGCGGCAGAAGGCCCCAGTCGCCCGGACGGGCGGCGCGAGGATTGCAAAATTGTTGTAACAGTTGCGACATAGCGAAGACGCGCAGCGGGTATGGGAGGAGCAGATGGAGTTTTCACTGAGCGAAGAGCAAACCGCGATTTTCGATATGGCGCGCGATTTCGGCGCAGAGCATATCGCGCCCCATGCCCGCGACTGGGAAGCGCAGGGCACGATCCCGAAAGCGCTCTGGGCGCAATTCGCCGAGCTGGGTTTCGGCGGGCTTTATGTGCGCGAAGATTCAGGCGGGGCAGGGCTGTCGCGGCTCGATGCGACGCTGATTTTTGAAGCGCTCTCGATGGCCTGCCCTTCGGTCGCGGCCTTTCTATCGATCCACAACATGTGCGCGGCGATGATCGACAAATTCGGCTCTGATCAGATGCGCGCCGAGTTGCTGCCCAAGGTCGTGGGACTGGACTGTTTCATGTCCTATTGCCTGACCGAACCCGGCTCAGGCTCGGATGCGGCGGCGCTCAGGACACGGGCCGCGCGCGACAATGAAGGCTATGTGCTGGACGGGACCAAGGCGTTCATTTCGGGCGGGGGGTATTCGGACGGCTATATCGTCATGGCCCGGACGGGCGATGCCGGGCCCAAAGGCATTTCCGCGCTGGTCGTGATGGATGGCGCGCCGGGACTGAGTTTCGGGGGGCTGGAAGACAAGATGGGCTGGCGTTCGCAACCCACGCGACAGGTGCAGTTCGATGCCTGCAGGGTCGGGGCAGAGGCGCTGCTGGGCGAAGAAGGTCAGGGGTTTCGCTACGCGATGGCGGGGCTTGACGGGGGGCGGCTCAATATCGCGGCCTGTTCGCTGGGCGGCGCGCAGGCGGCACTCGATGCGACGCTGGCCTATATGGGCGAGCGCCGGGCCTTCGGGCAGACGCTCGACCAGTTTCAGGCGCTGCAATTCCGTCTGGCCGATATGGAGATTGAATTGCAAGCCGCCCGCATCCTGCTGCGCCAGGCGGCCTGGAAGCTTGATCACGGCGCGCCGGATGCCACCAAATACTGTGCCATGGCCAAGAAATTCGTGACCGAAGCAGGCAGCCGTGTCGCAGATCAATGCCTGCAACTGCATGGGGGCTACGGCTATCTGGCCGATTACGGGATCGAGAAGCTGGTGCGGGATCTGCGCGTGCATCAGATCCTTGAGGGCACAAACGAGATCATGCGCCTGATCGTGGCGCGGCAGATGCTGGCGGCGCGCGGATGAGCGATGTTGCGATCCGCCGTGACGGCCATGCGGGCCGGATCACGCTGACCCGCCCCAAGGCGCTGAATGCGCTGAGCTACGAGATGTGTCTGGAAATTGACGCAGCCTTGCAGGCATGGGCGCAAGACCGCGCCGTGTCGCTGGTCGTGATTGATGCCGAGGGCGAAAAGGCCTTTTGCGCGGGCGGTGATATTGCGGAAATCTATGCCACTGGCCGCGCAGGCGATTACAGCTATGCCCGCCGCTTCTGGCGCGATGAATACCGGATGAATGCGCGCATTGCCGAATTTCCCAAGCCCGTGGTCAGCTTCCTGCAAGGCTTCACCATGGGCGGCGGGGTCGGGCTTGGCTGCCATGCCAGTCACCGCGTGGTCGGCGATAGCAGCCAGATTGCCATGCCGGAATGTGGCATCGGGCTGGTGCCGGATGTGGGCGGCTCGCTGCTGTTGGCGCGCGCGCCCGGCCAGCTTGGCGCCTATCTGGGCCTGACAGGGGCGCGGATGGGGCCGGGCGATGCGATCCATGCGGGCTTTGCCGATCTTTACCGAACCGAGGCCGACTGGCCGCAGATCAAGACCGCGCTGTGTGAGACGGGTGATATCGCAGGGCTGACCGGCGCGCCGCCCCCGCAGGCGCCCTTGGCGGCAGAGGCTGCGCTGATCGATGCGGCCTTCGGGCAGGACAGGCTTGCGGCGGTCGTGGACGCGCTCGAGGGCACGGACAGCGCTTTCGCGCAGCGCGCACGGGCGGCAGTGTTGCGCAATTCGCCGCTTGCGATGGCTTGCGCGCTGGCCATGCTGCGCCGCTTGCAGGCCACCGACACGATCCGCACGGCGCTCGCTCTGGAATACCGCTTCACGCATCGCGCGCTGGGCGCATCTGATTTTCTGGAAGGCATCCGTGCGGCCATCATCGACCGGGACCGCAGCCCGCGCTGGCGCCATGCCCGCGTCGGTGATGTCACGCAGGCCGAGGTCGCAGCGATGCTGGCCGCGCTCGGTGCAGAAGAACTGAGCTTCGAGACGAGGGAGGAGCGCACGCAATGAAAATCGGATTTATCGGACTGGGCAATATGGGTGGCCCGATGGCGGCCAATCTCGCTCGCGCGGGGCATCAGGTGACGGGCTTTGATCTGACCGCGCCCTGTCCCGACGGTGTGGCCGGGGCTGCGCGTGCGCAGGATGCGGCAAGCGGTGCGGAAGTCGTCATCACCATGCTTCCCAATGGCGCGATCCTGCGCGATGTGGCGGCGCAGATCATCCCGGTCATGGCGCCGGGGGCCGTGCTCTGCGATTGCTCGACGGTCGATGTCGAAAGCGCCCGCGCTGTGGCGGCGCAGGCCGAAGCTGCCGGGCTGGAAGCGCTCGATGCGCCGGTATCAGGTGGGGTCGGGGGCGCAAGCGCGGGCACGCTGACCTTCATGGTGGGCGGGTCGGATCTGGCCTTCACGACCGCACAGCCGCTCTTTGCCGTGATGGGCCAGAAGGCCGTGCATTGTGGCGCGTCCGGGGCCGGGCAGGCGGCGAAGATCTGCAACAACATGATCCTTGGCGCGACAATGGCCGTCACATGCGAAGCCTTCGCGCTCGCCGACAAGCTGGGGCTCGACCGGGCACGGATGTTCGATGTGGTCTCGACCTCCTCGGGCTACAGCTGGTCGATGAACGCCTATTGCCCTGCGCCCGGTGTCGGGCCGCAAAGCCCTGCCGATAACGATTACAAGCCCGGTTTCGCGGCAGAGCTGATGCTGAAGGATCTGCGCCTGTCCCAGCAGGCTGCGGAAGCTGTCGATGCCGCCACCCCGATGGGCGCGCGCGCAACCGAGCTTTACACCGAATTTGTCGAGCGCGCAGATGGCAAGGGGCGCGACTTTTCGGCGCTTTTGCCGCATTTTTCGGCAAGCGGGCGCGGCTAAGCGTCAGATCCGCCTGCTCTGGCGTTCAACTGATCGCCAGAGCAGGATTTCCGCGCCGCAGTGTTGTTGACTTACCCGGCCAGCGCGGTTACTTCGCCGATGCCGCGTGGGACGTGGCCATTTTCATCGATCAACCAGAGAGACCCATGGACAGTTGCTCTAGTAGCGGTCTGGCCTGTGTGTTTTGCGAAATGCTGCGCAGCCGCCAGACCTTCCGGAAAAATTCAGACCACCCGGCCTGTCTGCGGCTTTGGGGCCTGCGTATCTGACGCAGCCCTTGTGCTTCCAGACCGGCGCGGCTGGACGGAGGCACGACAATGACCTTTCACTTCGCCCATATGGCCCCACCCGGCGCAACTGCGCGCCGCACCCCTGTTGCCTGCTGGCTGCGTGATGCGCGCACAGGCCGGCTGGTGCGGCATTGGCTGACCACCACACCCATAGTGTTGGACGCATTGGATACACCCCTTTGCGCACTTCTCGCCCAGCAAGCTGAGCTGCGCGCGGGCTGAGGCCCGTTCGCACCTGCGTCGGGAGTGCATCTTATGCGTCTCATCATCGCCGGAGGGCGGCATCTCGATGATGTCACCCTGATCCGCAGCGCGCTTTCGCGTGCCCACAGCTTGCGCCCTGTCACTGTGCTGATCCACGGGGGCAATGGCGCGCTTGGCATCATTGCCGAGGACTGGGCGCGCGAAATGCGGCTGCATGTCGTGCGTTATCCTGCGAATTGGCGGGAATTCGGCAAGCGCGCCGAAGCCATCCGCAATGCCTTCATGCTGGAGGACTCGCGCCCCGATATGCTGCTGGCGCTGCCCGGCGGCAATGACACGGCCGATCTGATCGCAAATGCAACGCGCCTGGGTCTGCCGGTCATCGGTGCAGAGGGCCAGCCCAGCACGACCAATGCCAGCTCTGCGCGGTCCAGATTTTCCCCGAACACACCCTGAGACAGAGGACAAGCCCATGAAAATGCAAGCGATTGATCCACGTTTCGCCCGCCCGGCAGATCTTTTCGGGCATCTTGAACTTCTGATGAGCCAGCTTGATGCCCCGCCCACCGAGCGCACGGCCAAACTGAAAGCCGCCTCGACCGCCAAGAAGGCCCGCAAACTGGTGGAAGAAGCCACCGAGGTCGCGCTGGATGCTGTGGCTGACAACCCCGAAGGGCTGATCGCGGAAAGCGTCGATCTGCTCTATCATCTGGCGGTTCTCTGGCATGACCGTGGCATCGCACCTGCCGCTGTGCGCGCGGAAATGGCGCGGCGCACTGCAGTGCTGGGGATTGCCGAAAAGCTACCGAAAAAAGGCCCGGCAAAGAAGCTGCTCAGGCACAAGGCACCCTCCGGCACGCCCCGCGCGCTCTATCGCAAGGGCGACCGGATCGGGCCGGTGTCCTTGTCGACGGCCTTTGGCTGAACGCACAGGAAAGGGGCAGGCCATGACCGCTCTCATGTCACAAGAGGCATTGCGCGCGCATCTTGCGCAGGGGGATCTGCTGACCCTGCGCGAGGCGCTGGCGGAATTGCATTCTGCCGACCTCGCCAATGAGGTCGGTGGCCTGCCCCCATCGGAGGCCGCCAAACTGATGCGCGCGCTGACGCCTGCGCAGCAAAGCAAGGTGTTCGTCTATTTCGGTCCGCGCTTCCAGATCGCGATCGCGCGCCATATCGCGCGGCCTGATTTCGCGCGGATCGTGACCGATATGAGCCATGACGAGCGTGCCGATCTGTGGAAAGCGCTGTCAGTGGACCAGCGCGCGACGCTCCTGCCCGCACTGGCACAGGCCGAGCGCGAGGATATCCGCCGCCTTGCCGCCTATCCCGAAGGGACAACGGGCGCGGCCATGACTTCGGATTACGCGACGCTTGCGCCCGAGATGACCGCCGCAGAAGCGATTGCCCATCTGCGCGCCGAGGCCCCTGACACGGAGACGATCTACACCGACTATGACGTCTTTGCCCTGCCGATCCTCACGACCGGCGGGCGCTTGGTCGGCATCGTCACGATGGATGACGCGCTCGATATCGGACGCGCGGCGTCGGCGGCCACGCTCGCGCGCTTCGGCGCGACAGGCGCTTTCGCAGGCGATGATCTGGACATGCGCGGCTCAACCCTTGGGCGGATTTTCCGCGTGCGGCTGGTCTGGCTGTCGATCCTCAGCATCTTTGGCGTGGTCACGGTGGGCTATATCGCAGGGCAAGAGGCGCTTCTGGCGGAAATGCTGATCCTGGCGGCTTTCGTGGCCCCGATCATCGACATGGGCGGCAATACAGGCAGCCAGTCGGCCACGCTGGTCATTCGCGCCATGGCCTTGGGTCAGTTGGAACTGCGTGCGCGCGATATCTGGTTCGTGCTCCGGCGCGAAATCCCCGTGCTCGCCGGGCTGGGGCTGGTGGTGGCCAGTCTGATGGCGGTGCTTGCAACGCTGGGCCAGACAATCGCACCGCAAGTGCTCTGGGTGATCTGACTGACGATGGTCTGCGTCACGATCATGGGCGGCGTGCACGGCGTGCTCGGCGCGCTGGACGCCGTGCGCCGCTCGCGCATGCCTGCCGGGCAAGCGGCCGTCGTCTTCATCGTGGACGGGCAAGGCCAATACAAGGGCTATGCCCGGCTCTCGGAACTGCTGCGCGCAGAGCCGGAAAGCACGATCCTCTCAACCCTCGAAGGCGCGGATCTGGCGGTCGCCCATGACATGGATCAGGAAGCCGCCGCCCGGCGCTTGCAATTGAAGGACGTGCCGCTTCTGCCCGTTGTCAACTCGAAGCGCGAGATGATCGGCGTGCTGACCTTCGACGACGCGATGGATATCCTCGAAGCCGAGACTTCGGATGATATCTATTACAAGGCCGGGGTGGGCGATGTGTTCCACACGGAAGACCACGTCCGTTCCGAGAAACTGACCCAGGGGCCGATCTGGTACACCGTCCGCGTGCGCATCCTGTTTCTGATGGTGACGCTTGCGGGCGGTCTGATCGTGGGCGGTCTGATCGACCAGTTCGAAGATGTTCTGGGCGCCGTGCTGGCACTGGCGATCTTCATCCCGTTGGTGATGGATATGGGTGGCAATGTCGGCACGCAATCCTCCACCATCTTCGCGCGCGAGGCGCTGGTGGGTCTGACCATGGCTGTGGGCATCGCGCTGGTTGCGGGCACGGTCGCCTATTTCTGGCAAGGTGTTCCGAACGACATCCCGCAGCTTGGCGTTGTGGTGGGCGTGGCGCTCTTCACCTCGGTCTTTCTTGCCTCCTGCCTCGGCTTCCTGCTGCCCTATGTCATGATCAGAATCGGCGTGGACCATGCGCCCGGCGCGGACCCGTTCATCACCACGATCAAGGATTTTTCAGGGCTTCTGGTCTATTTCTCGATGGCCGTCTGGCTGACCGGCGTCGATCTGTGATCGTACAAAGGCCCGCATTCCGGTTTTCGGGTGCGGGCTTGCGTCACGATACGCAGCCCCGACAGTCCCTGTCGTAAAGCTGTCGCATTGGCTTGCCATGACCCATTGAACTGCGAAAGAAATCTCACGCCCGACCTGATCCCGTTCCAGCCGATCCTCAATTTGACGGCTGCCCTGTTGTTCGGTGCGATCATCGGCATGGAGCGACAATGGCGCCAACGTCTGGCAGGCTTGCGCACCAATACGCTGGTGGCACTGGGCGCGGCGAGTTTCGTGCTGTTCTCGGCGGCCTTTCCTGACGAGATCAGCCCAACCCGCGTCTCGGCACAAATCGTGTCGGGCATCGGGTTTCTGGGCGCGGGGATAATTTTCCGCGAAGGGTTCAATATGCGCGGGCTGAACACGGCGGCCACGCTCTGGTGCGCTGCCGCCATCGGGATGCTCGCAGGCGCGGGGGAATTCATGCTCGCGGCTTCGGTCACGGGGGCCGTCGTTTTTGTCAATCTGGGCCTGCGCCCGCTTGCGCGTGTGCTCGACCGTCAGCCCATCCAGACCACGGAACTGACGCGCTATTACGCGGTCGAAATCATCTGCAAAGGGGCGCAGGAAGCCCATGTCCGCGCGCTGATGCTGCAGGGTTTCGCCGAGAATGGGCTGCATCTGACCGGGCTGGAGTCAGAGAATATCGAGGATACTGACCGCGTTGAAGTCACGGCCGAGGTGAATGCCGATACCACCTTCGATTCTGCGCTCGAACAGATCGGTGGCCGCCTGAGCCTCGAACCCGCTGTGACAGCGGCGCGCTGGAGCATCCGCGAAACCGGTTTCGCCTGACATATCGAGTCCCAATTTCTGCCTGATTTCGCCTCTAAACCCTGCATGACCATGAGGCCGGATGAGCGATTTAAACGCAAATTCAGGATTGCCACGGGGCTTGGGCACTTGGCTGGGCATGGGAAACCGCGCCTACAAACTGATGGTGGCCATCGGCTCGCTGATCACGACCATCGTGCTGACCCTTGGCAAGCTGATCGTCGGCGTGCTGTCGGGCTCTCTGGCGCTGGTGGCCGATGCGATGCAAGGGCTGATCGACATCATCGTGACCAGTGTCACTGTTGTCGTGGTCAGCCTGTCAGATCGCGGCTCGGACCCCGCCTGGACCTGTGGGCGTGAAAAACTCGAAGCTTTCGCCGCCCTGGCCGAAGCTGTTCTTCTGGGCATCATCGCTGTGTTCATCTGGCATCTGGCCGGGCTGAAACTGGTCCATGGCACGCCGCCGATGCAGATCGAGGCGTGGTATCTGGGCGCTGCGGCCTTTGCCGCTTGCGCCGATTTCATCCGCCATCTGGTCGTCAAGCGTGCCGCCCGCGCCACAGGCAGCATGGCGTTGGAGGCCAATGCCGCGCATTTCCTGACAGACTCGCTTGGGACCGTTCTTGTCACACTCGGGTTGATCGGGGCCTGGTATGGCCTGCCAGTTGCCGATACGGTCGCTGCGATTGGTGTGGCGGGTATGCTCAGCTACACATCCTTGACTGTGGGCCGCCGCGCATTGGGCATGCTGCTGGACCGGATCGACCCCGAGCTGTCGCTGTCGGTGCTTGAGGTGATTGAAGCCATGCCCGAGGTCGTGGCCGTCGAAAAGCTCCGCATCCGTCGCTTGCCGGAACATCACAGCGTCGATCTGGTTGTTGTGGCGCGAATGACCGAGCTGCAGGATATCGCGCGGATCGAAACCTGCTTGCAAACACGCATCGAGCAGGTGCTCGGCAAAACGGATCTCTGCGCCGCGATGCGTCCTGCATGACCGCACCGGCATGGCCGCGATGGCTGTCGTGCGGGGCCGACGTGAAGGGGCGCGCGCCGTGCTGCCGCTGATTTGTCTTCGCGCTGGGCGCCGCGCAGAGGGGCCCCGGATCGTCCAGCTCTCGCGCGCTCATCCACAGGCTGCACGCGCTGATATATCGAACAGGCGGGCGCGGCGGTTTGCTGTTTTGCGCCAAGACAAGATCAGGCGCGCGGGCGTGGCGGCCGAAAGCCTGTGATGCGCGGCATCTGCGGCCTTGACCGAGCCAGGGATTGCGCGCTTGGTCCACAGTTTGTCAGGCCGCAATGATGCCCGCCGTTGCGCGACAGAGCGCCCTTGATCCAGCTTGAGCAAGCAACGCACTGGCGGAGGATCGCGAGTCTGAGGGTCTGTTCATGCGCGCGGGGCAGGACCGCGCCGGGGGGCGCAGCCGATCCGCCCTGATCGCCGCCGCAGACCCCGATGACGCGCGTCCATGGCAGCACTCTGCAAGGCGCGCGGATTACGCCTGCGCGCTGGTCGCCTGCGGCGGATGGGCATATTCCAGCAAGACCCCGGACACATCATCGTCGAAATCCTCCTTCCCGGCCCAGGTCGTCAATTCCCATTTCAGGGCATCAAGAAAGGCCGCGCCCTCGAAGGCCCTGTGTTTGTTCAGCGCATGGGTCAGACCGCTTTCACCATATTCCTGACCTGTCGGGTTTTCGCATTCCGTAACCCCGTCCGTGTATAGAAACAGCCGATCTCCCGGTTGGAGATGGGTCTCGACAGTCATGTATTGCGCTTGCGGGATCAGACCGATGGGCAACCCGCCTTCGCCCAGAAATTCGATCTTCCCATCCGACCGTTGCAGCGCCGGATGGGGGTGACCGGCCTGCACAAGTTTCACTTTCCCAGACATGAGGTCGCAATCGGCATAGGCGATGGTCAGATAGGTCTCGGTTTCGAACTCATCGAGCATCAGATCGTTGATCTTGCTGGCCACCATATGCGGGGGTAAAGGCGCGGCCCGACCGGTGCGAGGATCAAGGCTCAGCGCGATATTCTGGCTTTTATCCGTGCCAGAGAACAGCCCCGCAATCCGCGCCCCGAGCATCGCGGCCGCCACGCCATGCCCGGAGACATCGATCGAATAGACCCCGATCCGGGTATCATTGATGGTGAACGCGCCGACCATATCGCCGCCGACATGCCCCGAAGATTGCAAAAGCAGCGACAGCTGCGTGCCGTTATAGGCATGATGGCGCTTGCGCAGGAGCGATTGCTGCAGCCGGCGGGCTTCGAGCAGATCGCGATCCACAGCATCATAGAGCTTTTGCAATTCCGCCAGCGCCACGCGCAATTCTTCATTATGCTGGACCGCGCGGGCCTCGGCTTCGCGCGCTTTCTCGCGCGCTGCATGCAGGGCCGTCACATCAACACGCAGGCTGACGCGGCCACCATCCGCAGTTTCACGCTCGACAATCTGCAACACGCGCCCGTCCGCGAGTTGCTGGCGGGTCCGCCCCTGCGCACGATGCGCGCTCAACCTTTCGCGGAGCCAGTCTTCCTCGCGCCCGATGGCAGCGGGATATTGCCCCCTTGCGATTCCATAGCGCAGGATATCTTCATGGCGCGCCCCTTCCACCAGCGCCGGACCGCTGAGCGCATAGAGTTCGCGGTAACGGCTGTTGGCCAGAACCAGCCGGTCGTCGGCATCATAGTAAATGAACCCGTCATCCAGGGCCTCGACCGCAGCTTCAAGCTGTGCACGCGCCTTGCGCACCTCACGCTCCTTGGCCAGCAAGCGTTCGCCCGCATTGATCCGGGCGCGCAGTTCCGATGGGGCCACGGGCTTTGACAGAAAGTCATCGGCGCCGACATTCAGGCCCTCTGCCACTGCATCCTTGTCGTTTTTCGAGGTCAGCAGAATGAAATAGCAGTAATTTTCCCGCGGCAGGGCGCGCAGGGCCTTGCACAGATCCAGCCCGTCCATGCCGGGCATGATCCAGTCAGAAAGAATCAGGTCGAATTCCCGGTTGCGGCAGATTTCCAGTGCTTCGTGGCCGGATGCGGCCTCGTGGATTTCATAACCCCATTGCCGCAGATGGCGTGCGAAGATCAGTCTTTGCGCGCGACTGTCATCGACGATCAGCACCTGTTTCATTGCCACGGCATCGCGGGTTGCGGCCGGGTCTGTCTGCTGCTCTTGCGCCACGTCGGGTCACCCATCTTCCATTCATCGGTGACTTTACTATGAGGCCTCCAGTTTAACTTCGGGTGAAAACATAAAATACAAGGTTTTTTCATTTTGGCGGCTAAGTATTGGTTAGTGCGGCGCGGTTAGCGTGAAGTTGGTCAAAAGAAACGGACGAATCATGATCAACTGGACGCGTGTGACAGAACTATATACCGATTTTGGCGAAGACGGGTTTTCAGAAATCGTCGATGTCTTTCTCGAAGAGATGGCCGAGAGCCTTGGCCGCTTGGCCGATGCGGAAGATCATAAGTCACTGGAAGCGGAATTTCACTTTCTCAAGGGGGCAGCCCTGAATGTCGGCTTTGACGAGATGGCGCGGATCTGTGCCGAAGGCGAAGCGCTAGCTTCGCAAGGCGAACCCAGTGACGCGCACAAGGCGCAGTTGCTGACGCACTTGCCGCAGACTTGTGACAGCTTTTTGAAGCAATGGCGGTCGAAAATGGCGGCACAGGCCTGATCGCGACTTGTCTGGCTCAAATGATGAAGCCTGCGATCACCTCATCATCCGTAATATCGGTAAAGGTGAAGCCTGCCGTTTGCATCCGGGCAAAGAGGCTGTGGAAATTGCCCGGTTCTGAAGTTTCGATCCCGATCAGAACAGTCCCGAAATTGCGTGCGGTTTTCTTGAGATACTCGAATCGCGCGATGTCGTCCTGTGGGCCCAGCGTGGCCAGAAAATCCCGCAGCGCGCCGGGGCGTTGGGGCAGGCGCAGCATGAAATACTTTTTTGTTCCCTGAAAGCGCATCGCGCGTTCCTTGACTTCGGGAAGCCGCTCGAAGTCGAAATTTCCCCCAGAGGTCAGGCAGACCACCGTCTTGCCGGCAATTTGGTCGCGCAACTGCTCCAGCACGTCAATCGACAAGGCCCCGGCCGGTTCCAGCACGATCCCTTCGATATTGAGCATTTGCAGCATAGTCACGCAGATGCGGTTTTCCGGTGCAATCAGGACGCTCTCGGATGGCGTGTCGCGCAGCGCCGCGAAGCTGCGCGCGCCCATGCGCGCCACGGAGGCACCATCCACGAAACTGTCAATCTTTTCAAGCGTGACCGGGCGACCTGCGGCCAGTGCGGCCTGAAAACTTGCGCCCCCTTGCGGCTCGACGAAGCGCAATTCGCTGCCCACTTGCTGCGCGCGCAGATATTGGGCGACCCCCGCGCCAAGCCCTCCGCCTCCGACGGGCAGAATCACCATATCTGGCGCGTGTCCCAATTGCGCAAGCATCTCCACCGCTACACTGGCCTGGCCCTCGATCACGTCAGCATCGTCGAATGGCGAGAGGAAATGCGCCCCCTCAGCGGCGCAAAATTCCTGAGCAGCCTTCAGGGACTGGTCAAAAATATCGCCGATCAGCCGGATTTCGACCTGATCCCCCCCGAATGTTCGGGTTTTCAGGATTTTCTGCTGCGGTGTCGTCACGGGCATGAAGATCGTGCCCTGCACCCCGAAATGGCGGCAGGCGAAGGCCACCCCCTGCGCGTGATTGCCCGCGCTGGCACAGACGAATTTGCGCCCCGCTGGATTCACCGCCAGCCGCTTACGCATCGCATTGACCGCGCCGCGGATCTTGTAGCTGCGCACCGGACTCAGATCCTCGCGTTTCAGCCAGATCTCGGCCCCGAAACGCGCGGACAGATGATCATTGCGCAGCAGCGGCGTCGGCGGAAACAGGGCGCGCAGGGCCTCGGTCGCGGCCCTTGCCCCAGTGGCGAAATCGCTCATGTCGCGCCCCCGGCCTCTAGCTTCGCGCGGATCGCTTCGGGCATCGGGGCCGCGCGCCGCGTAGCGGGGTCGAACACCACTTCGACCACCTCATAGCCCGCATGTTCCGCGCCAGTATCGGCATGGATCATGCGCAGATCGAAGACGCAACTGCGCGTGCCGATCCGCGCCACTTGCCCGGTGATCACGATCAGGTCGCCCGCTTTCAGCTCACGCATAAAGCGCGTGCTGGCCTGCGCGGTCACCATATGCACGCCGTGTTCGCTCAGCATCGAGGCATAGGCGATCCCCAGCCGGGTCCACATGTGATAGACCGCATCATCGAAAAACGGCGCATAATGGCGCACATTCATATGGCCGAAATGGTCCTCATGCCAGGGGTGGATCACCCCGCGCAGCACCTCGAGCGGCTGTGTCATCGCATCTGTCCTTTCCGTCCTGGCCCCAGCCATAGCATATCTGCGCCCCGCGAGAAGCCCCGCAGCCCTTGCGAAGGGGGGCGCAAGCCAATAGACGGTTGCGCAACGGTCCCACGCTTGCAACGGAGTGCCCATGTCCGCGCCCAGATCCGCCCCAAAGAAAGTTGTCCTCGCCTATTCCGGGGGGCTTGATACCTCGATCATCCTCAAATGGCTCAAGACCGAATATGACTGCGAAGTGGTCACCTTCACCGCCGATCTGGGGCAGGGCGAGGAGCTGGAACCCGCCCGCGCCAAGGCTGAGATGCTGGGCGTCGCGCCGGAAAACATTTTCATCGAGGATCTGCGCGAAGAATTCGTGCGCGATTTCGTCTTCCCGATGTTTCGCGCCAATGCCGTCTATGAGGGGCTGTACCTGCTCGGCACCTCCATCGCGCGGCCGCTGATTTCCAAGCGTCTGGTTGAAATCGCCGAGATGACCGGCGCGGATGCCGTCGCCCATGGCGCGACCGGCAAGGGCAATGATCAGGTGCGATTTGAACTCTCCGCCTATGCGCTGAACCCCGACATCAAGGTGATTGCGCCTTGGCGCGAATGGGATCTGACCTCGCGCACGAAGCTTCTGGAATTCGCCGAGGCCAACCAGATCCCCATCGCCAAGGACAAGCGCGGCGAAGCGCCGTTCTCGGTCGATGCGAACCTGCTGCACACCTCGTCCGAAGGCAAGGTGCTGGAAGACCCGGCCGATGACGCGCCCGATTACGTCTATCAGCGCACAGTCCATCCCGAAGATGCGCCCGACACGCCCGAAGTGATCGAAATCACCTTCGATCAGGGCGATGCTGTCGCGATCAATGGCGTGGTGATGACGCCTGCGACCATCCTGACCATGCTCAATGAATACGGGCACAAGCACGGGATCGGGCGGCTCGATTTCGTCGAAAACCGCTTCGTGGGCATGAAATCGCGCGGTATCTATGAAACGCCGGGTGGCACGATCCTGCTGGAAGCCCATCGCGGCATTGAACAGATCACGCTCGACAGTGGCGCGGGGCATCTGAAAGACAGCCTGATGCCGCGCTATGCGGAACTCATCTATAACGGCTTCTGGTTCTCGCCCGAGCGCGAAATGCTGCAGGCGCTGATCGACAAGAGCCAGCAACATGTCTCGGGCACTGTGCGGCTGAAGCTCTACAAGGGCCATGTGCGCACGATCGGGCGCTGGTCCGATCACAGCCTCTATTCGGAAGCCCATGTCACTTTTGAAGATGACGCCGGGGCCTATGATCAGAAAGACGCCGCAGGCTTCATTCAGCTGAACGCGCTCCGCCTGAAACTGCTGGCGGCCCGCAATCGCCGGATCCACAAATAACGCCGGGGCGTTTTTAGGCCCCGAACACTTCCGCCGGGGGCGCAGCCCGCCCCCGGCAACCCGCATCGAGAAAGGCCCGCCATGACCAAACCCGTTGTTTTGTGCATCCTCGATGGCTGGGGCCAGTCTGCGCAAAGTCAGGGCAATGCCGTGGCGCAGGCGGCCACGCCGCATTTCGACCAGATCATGCGTGATTGCCCGCATGCAACGCTGATCACGCACGGCCCTGATGCTGGCCTGCCCACAGGCCAGATGGGCAATTCCGAGGTTGGCCATACCAATATCGGCGCGGGCCGGGTGGTGGCGATGGATCTGGGCCAGATCGATCTCGCGATCGAGGATGGCTCATTCGCGCAAACCCCGACGCTGCTGTCCTTCGCGGAAAAACTGTCTGCGTCCAAGGGCACGGCGCATGTCTTTTCGGTGATTTCCGATGGCGGTGTGCATGGTCATCTGGCCCATCTGCAGGCGACGATTGCGGCGCTGCAGGCGCAGGGCGTGCCGGTGGTGATCCATGCGATCACCGACGGGCGTGATGTCGCGCCGAAATCCGCGGCCGGCTACTTGCGCGACCTGGCCCCGCATCTGGGCGACACTGTGCGCATCGGCACGGTGAT
>SKIM01000184.1 GCA_007116445.1 Natronohydrobacter sp. | reverse complement strand
CTTGCGCCAGGCGGCAAGTGCGCTCGGGGCTGAGACGCCGATTGTGGTTGGACATTCCTATGGCGGTGCCGTCGCCCTTGCCTGGGCACTGCGCGCGCCCCAGGATGTGGCAGGTCTGACCCTGCTTGCCCCTGTGACCCATCCTTGGGACGAAAGCCTTGGTCTTTGGTACCAGATCAGCGCCTCCTGGCTTGGCCAGTATCTCGTTCTGCCACTGGTCGCAGCCCTTGCGCCGCGCAGTTCTGTGGAAAATACCTTGGCCGGGGTCTTCGCACCCGATGCTGTGCCAGAGGGGTATCTTGACCATCTCGGGGTGTCGCTGACGATGCGCCACGCACAGCTGGCGCTGAATGCCCGGCAGGTCAACAGCCTGAACGGCTATGTCGAAGCGATGGCGCCCGGATATCCTGCGCTGACAATGCCGATAGAAGTGCTGCATGGGACCGAAGACGAGACTGTGCTGCTGGATATCCACTCGGCCAAACTGGCTGCCCAAGTCGAGAGCGCGTCACTGACCATCATGGAGGGCACTGGCCACATGCCCCATCACGCCCAGCCTGAAACAGTCGTCGACGCGATCCGACGCACCGCTCAGCGCGCCGGGATCCTGCAATAATCATCGTCTCGCGGAGCCGTTGCGGGGCGCGCGCTGTTGGCGCGCCTCTTTACGCTTACGCGTCCATTGCTTCCAACTCGTCAATGAAGCCTTCGATCATTGCGAGCCCCTTGTCCCAAAAGGCGGGGTCTGACGCGTCCAGCCCGAACGGCGCCAGCAACTCCTTGTGATGCTTGGAGCCGCCTGCTTTCAGCATGTCGAAATACTTCTCCTGAAAGCCCTCGGGCGCATCCTCATAGGCGGCGTAAAGCGCGTTCACCAACCCGTCGCCAAAGGCATAGGCATAGACGTAGAAGGGGGAATGGACGAAATGCGGGATATAGGCCCAGAAGGTCTCATAGCCCTCCATATAGGTGAAAACCGGCCCCAGGCTCTCGGCCTGAACCGACATCCACAGCGCATTGATGTCTTCCGGCGTCAATTCGCCCTCACGCCGCGCCGCATGCAGCTTGCACTCGAAGTCATAAAAGGCGATCTGGCGCACCACCGTGTTGATCATGTCCTCGACCTTGCCCGCCAGCAGAACCTTGCGTTCCTCTGTGCTCTTGGCATTGGCCAGCATCTGCCGGAATGTCAGCATCTCGCCAAAGACTGACGCGGTTTCAGCGAGCGTCAGCGGGGTCGATGACAGCAATTCGCCCTGCCCCGCCGCCAGCCGCTGATGCACCCCATGGCCCAACTCATGCGCCAGCGTCATCACATCGCGCGGTTTGCCCAGATAGTTCAGCATCACGAACGGATGCGCATCGGTGACTGTTGGATGCGCGAAAGCCCCCGGCGCCTTGCCCGGCTTCACAGCCGCGTCAGTCCAGCCTTGGGTGAAGAAGGGCTCGGCAAGCTCGGCAAGCTGCGGCGAGAAGCCCGCATAGGCGTCCAGAACGGTGCTGCGCGCCTCATCCCAACTGATCTTGCGCGGCGCCTCCATGGGCAGCGGCGCGTTGCGGTCCCAGACCTCCAGCGTTTCCAAGCCCAGCCATTTCGCCTTGAGTGCGTAATAGCGATGCGATAGCCGCGGATAGGCGGCGACAACGGCGTTGCGCAGCGCCTCGACGACTTCCGGCTCGACATGGTTCGACAAATGCCGCCCCGTCTGGGGCGTGGGCATCTTGCGCCAGCGGTCCTCGATTTCTTTCTCTTTCGCCAGCGTGTTATGAACCCGCGCGAAGAGCTTGATATTCTTTCCAAACACCTCTGCCAAGGCCCGCGCACCCGCTTCACGCCGCGCGCGTTCGGGGTCTGTCAACAAGTTCAGTGTCGCTTCCAGCCCCAGCGGCTCGTCTTCGCCGGACACGTCGAATTCCAGCCCTGCCATGGTCTCGTCGAACAATCGGTTCCATGCAGAAGCCCCGACAACAGATTGATCATGAAGGAATTTCTCTAGCTCATCAGAGAGTTGAAAGGGCCGCATCGCGCGCATCCGGTCAAACACGGGCCGATAGCGCGCAAGTTCTGCATCCGCACTGAACAGCGCATCAAAGTCAGCGTCATCGATGCGATTCAACTCCAGCGAGAAAAACACAAGCGGTATGGTCGCATTCGTGACCCGATCCTGCGCGTCGGACATGAATTTGGCGCGCGCCGGGTCGATCGTGTTCTGATAATAGCGCAGCCCAGCATAAGACATCAGCCGTCCCGCGGTGATGTCGATCTTTTCATAGCGCTGCACACATTCAAGCATGGCCGCCGCGTCGATTTGCGCGAGCTTTCCCTCGTAAGATGTTGCAAAAGCTATACATTCTTTGGCGAGCCAATCAAAATCGCGCTCCAGCTCCGGTGCATCAGGAGCGGTGTAAAGCGCGCTGAAATCCCATTCGGGCAGGGTGCCAAATTCAGTCTCGATGCTCGATTTCTGGTCTAGGGCCATGAATACCTCCTGTTTCTGTCCTGACAGTTAGGCTGCACAGGCGCGACCCGCAAGGCTCTATGGCGCGCTGATCTGCCCGCCGCCGACCGCCGCCGCCACGCCAGTGGTCGTGGGACAAGAGGTCGGCAGACCGCGCGCGATACGCATGGCGAGGTAGGCAAAGGCCTGCGCCTCGAGCATATCGCCATCAAGCCCGACCGCCTCGACGGGCGCGACGGGTGCCGGCAGATGCGCGGCAAGCCGCGCCATCAGATCCAGATTGTGCCGTCCGCCCCCGCAAACCAAAACCCGCGCGGGCAGTTGCGGCAGATGATCAAATCCTGCCGCTACCGATGCGGCGACACATTCGCTCAGCGTTGCGAGGGCATCCGCATCCGCCAAATGCGCAACTCGCGCGCTCAGCCCCGGAAAATCGCGGTCCAGCGACTTGGGCGGAAGGCGCAAAAAATACCCCTCGGTCAGGAAATCACGAACGAGCCCAAGGTCCGGCGTGCCGCGCGCAGCATGGGTGCCGCCATCGTCACGCGGCACGCCAAGGCGTATATGGCACAGATCATCCATCGGGGCATTCGCGGGGCCTGTGTCAAAGGCGAGCAAAGCTCCGTCGGCATCGGGCGCATCACAGCGCGGATCAACCCAGGTCAGGTTGCCGACCCCACCGAGATTGAGGAACACCAGCGGCGCATCAGCCGCGATATGGCGGGCCAGTGCGAAATGATAGAAGGGCGCCAGCGGTGCACCCTGCCCGCCGAGCCTTACATCTGAGCTGCGGAAATCCCAAACGACCGGCAGGCCAGACACCAAAGCCAGAACCTCACCCGAGCCTGCCTGATGCGTGCCACGTCCGCGCGGGTCATGGGCAAGCGTCTGACCATGAAAGCCAACCAGATCGATTGCGTCAAACCGGGCGATGATTTCGGCATGGGCGGTCTCGACGATCTCGGCCGCCTCCTCGACTCCGGGCGCATCAGGCCAGAGGCCCATGGCGGCACGCAGGACTTTGCGCTCGGCGTCGGTATAGGGGCGGAAGGATGTGGGGCCAAAAGCCATGATCGTTTCGCCATCCGTGTCAAGGACTGCCGCGTCCACCCCGTCGAAAGACGTGCCTGACATCAACCCCAGCACGCGCTTGATTCCGCTTTTCAACATGGGCTTTCCCTTGCACCCTGACACCGGTATAAATCGCCCCATTCTGCCAGCCGGGACAAGTGAAAATGACCTACATGCCGAAATCGGATTTCATCCGCACTATGCAAGAGCGCGGCTTTCTTGCCGATTGCACGGATCTGCAAGGCCTGGACGAGGCGCTGATCAAAGGTGTCGTGCCCGCCTATATCGGCTATGATGCGACCGCAAAATCGCTGCATGTGGGGCATCTCTTGAACATCATGGTGCTGCGCTGGCTGCAAAAGACCGGCCACAAGCCGATCACGCTGATGGGCGGCGGCACGACCAAAGTGGGCGATCCGAGCTTTCGTTCGGAAGAGCGCCCGTTGCTGGACGCCGCTGCGATTGACAACAATATTTCGGGCATGCAGCAGGTTTTTGCGAAATACCTCGCCTATGGCGCAGGGCCGACGGATGCCATCATGCTCAACAATGCCGAATGGCTGGACGGGCTGAATTACCTCGATTTCCTACGCGATGTGGGGCGGCATTTCTCGGTCAACCGGATGCTGAGCTTTGAATCGGTGAAATCCAGGCTCGACCGCGAACAGTCGCTGAGCTTTCTGGAATTCAACTACATGATCCTGCAAGCCTATGATTTCGTGGAAATCTACCGTCGACATGGCTGTCTGTTGCAGATGGGCGGGTCGGATCAATGGGGCAATATTGTCAACGGGATCGACCTCGCGCGCAGGATTGCCGATGCCGAGATTTTCGGGCTGACGACACCGCTTCTGACCACATCGGACGGGCGCAAGATGGGCAAAAGCCAGGGCGGTGCGATCTGGCTCAATGCCGATATGCTCTCGCCCTATGAGTTCTGGCAATTCTGGCGCAACACGACTGATGCGGATGTGGGCCGCTTCCTGAAGCTCTACACGGAACTGCCTGTCGCGGAAT